>JAGBYO010000129.1 GCA_017628735.1 Alistipes sp.
GAGGCTTCTTTGATTTTTATAAAAAAATATGATATAATATATATGTAAGATGAAAGAGAAAGAAAGGATTGATACTGATGGCAAAAGCTAAATATAGATTTCTTAATGACGGTGAATATGAAACTGAGGTTGAGCTTACTGAAGAGCAGCAATCCTTTTTGAAACTTTTACAGGATTGGGGCTTTCTGAGTGATAGCGTGGAAATCCAGGAAATGGGGCGAGGAATGACCTTTCCCAGCACTTTCACTTGTCCGGAGTGTGGCGCGTCGGCTTTTCTCTGCTATCAAGACGATCCGGAAGGTTTTTACCACTGCGACAATTGTGATAACGAATTCGGTGTAGATTTTTCTGAGGGGGTTATTTAATAATGGATTGGGAATTTGTTGCTAAATACATTGAAGAAGAAATGGCCGGTCTTGTTGACTGGAACGAAAGATTTTTCATTTGCCCAGATTGCGGCGAGCCGATTTATGAATCGGATTGGCTGAACTGGTGGCCCTGGAAGCGCTGCCCCATTTGTGATTTTGATTTCTTCGAGGAGGATGAGTAATATGCCGAGAGTTGGATTTGTAGCTGGTGAGCCCGCTCCTAAGTTGAGCCAAGAGTTGTTGGATCAGATGAGAGCCAAAGCTCACAAGCAGCATCTGGAAGAGAGATATCATCGCACCAGCGGTCAATGCTGCACTTGCGGCGTCCATATCAGTACGGAATATGGCGAACCTTTGGGTCGCTATTTTGTAATGGATACCCGGGGTCGTTTCTACTGTATGAATTGCGACAAGCATTTTGGTGAGGGCGACGAGGAAATTTATGTGCCGGAGGAGGATATGTAAAATGCAATACGAAATGATGCCGGTTGTTGATGCATATGAGCTGCAGCAAGCTTTGGAGCTACAATTTGGCCCCGATATTATGGGCAATGAAGATGTTATGGCAAATGTTCTGTTTGATGACGAGTATGAAAATTACTCTTGTAAGCGTTATTGTTTTGAAAAGGATGAAGTATATGAGGGTCATTCCTGGCAGAACGAGGAGCGTATCCGCATTTGCAACTGCGTAAATGCTATGTTGCGAGATATGTTCCCAGATCGTCATACAATTTTAGTCGATGTAAGCTGGTGAGGTGAGATATATGGGACTGTTTTCACGAAAGAAAATGTGGAAAATCCATTACACTGTGACTGGGTTTTCTCAATACAGAAAAGTAACATACATTAAGGCTAAAGACCAGGCTGACGCTTGTGAGGAATTGGAGAAAAGAGAATTTCCTTTTATTATCAATATTATCGACATTTCGGAGGTTATTGGATAATATGTTTGAGAGAATTAAGCGATGGCACCAAAAGCGTCGGGATTTGCGGCTGATTAAGTATTCTATGCAAATACTGCGTAGCATTTATCCTGAGCTTGATGTTACAACTCGAGCCGTCTTGGTAAAGACCGTATGGGACTTTGTGGCCGATTATGGTGAGAATTACAATCAGCCCGAACTGGCTCAGTTCTATTTTGATGAAATTAATCATATCGTTACGGTTATGAATAAGCGTCTCTCTGTGTAACGCAGAGAGACCTTTTTGATTTTTATAAAAAAATATGATATAATATATATGTAAGGTAAAGAAAGAATAAAGGTTTGGAAAGGAACTGATAACTATGAATACTTTGAGAATTTTGGGTCTTGATGATGATAACCACGGCTACTGCTGGGTGTGCGAAGACGGTACCCACTTTGAAACGACTAAAGAGATTATGGAGTTTCTGGCTCAGCCTCACGAATCTCCGGTTGAACTGAAGCTTTTCGCTATTGTAGAAGAGTGGAGTGAAAAGCTCCAAGCCTATGATGACTGTCTGGTTGATGATATGTTCGCTTTCTTGGAAGGCGTTGCCATTCAGCCCGAAGGTATGAGTTTTGAAGAAGTTTTCAACCTGTTCTGGGAGTCTGCTAACCGGATGCACTGGTAAGGAGGATTTATGAAATATTATCGTGTAACTGCATATACCCCCTATTGCGGCGAGCATATGACCGACCACATCGCCACCGATGATGAAGAAGAGCTCAAAGAGTTTGTACAGTGCATCATTGATGATAACGCCGCCGAGTGGGAGCCTTGTTGGGTCGACTATGCCGAAGAGGGTTATGATAGTGCCGAAGAGTGGCAGGAAGACTATTATGCCAGCTGCGGCGCCACCGTTGAAGAGATCACTGAGGCTGAGTATAAGGAAGAAACGAAGCCTGTATGGCCGTTTGAATTGGTGAGAAAGGAAGAGGTTTAAATGCAAATTAAATCTATTAACTATATTGACGCTGATGATATCCGCGAACTGACCGGCAAGCATTGGTCCAATTTTGAGTTTGCTCAGTTGGCTGACAATGACTCTTACGCTCGGTTGGACTGTTCTGATTCTGGCCTGGAAGAATTATACGAGGATATCGCCTGGGAGGCTGGTAAACGCAGCATTGCTCCTGAAGAACTGCCTGAAAATCCCGAAGAAGAATTCGGTGATTGCCATCTCACTCGCCTGATGAATCAGGCAAAGCTGGTTGAAATCCTGCGTAAGCAGTATGGTTTTATGTTTGAAATCCTGGTCTGGGTTAGTTGGTGAGGAGGATATATGGCATATCAAAAAACTGCAAAAGATCTGGCCTGGGATCGTGAGCGCACTCGCTTACAAAGTGAAGTTCAGAGTTGGATTCGACGCTGCTCTGAAAAAGAAACTACTATCCAGGAGCAGACAAAGAAAATTCTAACCCAGGCAAATCGCATTCACGAACTGGAAGAAGTCATTGCAAAACTCACCAATGGAAAAATGACTCCCGATGAAGCCATCGCAGATTTGCGGTCATCGGCTAAAATTGGCGAGATGGCTAGCTTCATTATGGGATGGGAGCGAGGAGGTTATTTTTAATGGGTAGATATGCTTGTTTTCCCGATGTATTTTATGTCATTTGCGCCTGGGATGATGAGGGCATAAACTTTGAAACAATTGATGCAACCATCAATGAAGAAGTCGCCCAGGAACAGGTGATGGCGCATACCTTTGAAGAGGCTTATGAAACCTATATGCGAAATTTACATATGCCTCCTATTCCCGAAGTTGGAAAGGCGATAGCTGATCGCAGCTATGATGCTTCTCTCCGTTGCACTCGTTATTTCTATAAAAAAGTTGATTTAAGAAAGGAAATGTAAATTATGATTTTTTTGATTTGTCCTATTATCGCTATTATGGCAGTAATTGTGTATGACCTGGTCAAATGGAGAGGCCTCGATGTTGAGACCGTTTTAAAGAGTATCCTGTGGGGTCTGGTTTCCTTGGTGGTGGCACTGGGAATCTGGCTGGGTGTCGCCTGCCTCAATCCCCGGGTTGATGTTGTATCCACCGAAACCTGTGAGATTTCTGCCTTGGCAGATAACGCACGATATTCCAATTGCGTATCTGGCTCTGTCTTCCTTGTGCAGTCCCGAGTAAACGAGACACTGAAATACAGCTATATGTATGAGGTTGATGGTAAGGGCTTCGGCTTTAATGAAGTTACTGCTAGCCAGTGCTATATCAACTACTCTACTGATAGTCCGTATGTGCGGATTGACCATTACGATTATACCAACGGTTTCTTGCGATGGCTTTTCCCCAATATCTATGCAGACGAGTATATCTTCCATATCCCCGAAACAGCACAGGTAATTGACGACTTCACCATTGACTTTAATTAAAATAAAAGCCTCACTGTCAAGCGCAGTGAGGCTTCTTTGATTTTTATAAAAAAATATGATATAATATATATAGAAAGTGAAAGAAAGGAAATAGGAGGAAATGTGATATGAAAACTGCTTTTTGTTCTTTAACTTATCTATTCTCTTTTACGCGTGCGGAACTCGGTCTTCCGGCCGACGCGACTGATACTGAGGTAGAAAATGCTGCCGAAGAGAGGATGAATAAAATCATCGAGTTTATTGAAGAAAATGCCGATATTTTCCACAATGATTTGGAAATCAGCGTCAGTAATACATAAGGAGATTTCATATGTTTGTTGTATATTTCTATGACTATCAAGAATGTGATGATGGCCCCTACGGTTTTATCGGGGTTGCATCTGAGAGTGATGCCCAAGAGCTGATTCTGTCTTTTGCGGAAGAGGACTCTTATGAAGATTTCTGTTATGATACCAACTGGGCAGGTCTAACTCCAGCCGAGGTTCTTCCCGAAATGAGATCTTTGGTTGAATACTCCCGTGGCTGGAAGTACGATAAGCTCATTAGCGTGCCTCGAAAGGTGGTATAAATATGTCCGATGTTAAAATGAAATATGTTATCGCAGAAGTCGACTGGGATAACTGTTATGTCGATTTGATTGCGGCATTTGATGATATCTATGTCGCCCAAGAGGTCTTAATGGAGATGTGGTTTGAATATCAATATCTCTATTTCTGTGAATATGTTGCCTGGCGCTATGAATATCCCGGTAGAGATATTATTCAAGAAGCTTTGGCAGATACTCCCAAGTGTCCGGCAGACTGCAATCTGATTATTATGGAGGTGCCCGATTGTGGTAGCTAAATCCTATCAGAAATTGACTTTGGTTGATGAGCCATATGCCGAGAAAAACGGCAAAATGTATCAAAAGGTATTGAATGAAAATACCGGAAAGGTGTATAAGGTTCGTTGGTATACCGAAGATGAATACTACAAAATGTATCCAGAAGACAAGCCAGCCAGTCCCTTCGGAGAACAGCGTAAGTTGCTAGGTTTTGACGAGGGGTACATAACCATCTTCAAGGGTTATACTGATGAGCATGAGGACTGGTTCAACCGCTCTATCGCACGATATTGTGTTCATTGGGGTTGGTATATTGTATCCACAGATGTAATTCCCTTTGACTTACCTTTCGACATTGAGCCTGTGCGGCTGGACTGGGAAAAAGTGGGTCATAAGTCCGGTGAGTTGCGAGATAAAGCTGAGATCGAAGCGGTTATCAATTCGCTTTTATACAATGTACATCCCAGCACTTTCCAGGGGTCTGTTGGTGATCGTTTGGAACTCACTTTAACAGTGATTAAAAATGTACAAAAAGAAAAGTTCTTTGGTGGTAAGTCTACCAAGAACACTATTCACACCTTTGAAGACTCGTGCGGCAACCACTATTTGTGGGATACGGGTGCGAAGAATTGGGCGGAGGGATCCATCAAGAAAATCCGCGGTTCTGTTAAAGAGCATAAAATTATCAATAATGTACAAACAACTATTTTAACAAGATGTATGGAGGTTATGAAATGAGAAAGTTATTTGCTATCCTGTTGGCCCTGGTTCTACTGCTGAGCTTGTGTGCGTGCGGCGCCCCCTATCCGAACGGCGGTACGGCCACCGCTACCGATGAGAACGGTAATCCAGTTCAGCTCTCATATGTTGCTGAGTTCTATGACAACTATGGTGCTCAGTGGCTTTCCGTTGAGGGCACCAGCTTTGATATTAAGCCGAACAAAGTGAAGGAATATGCATATAACACTGATGGCACCTGGGTGTCCAGCTGGACGACTTCGTCTGTTGTATCTATTACTATTGATGGCCAGCATATTGAATCTTGTGGCTCCACAGTATTATTTTATGATACCCGCTTGAAACCTTTGGACATTGATATCCCCAAGGATGTAACATCTTCTACCGGTGAAAGCGCAACTATTACCTCTCCCTACGATGGCTATAATTACTGGGAAGATCGATGGGGTCTGCATTATTGGTGGCAGACCGAAAAGCAGGCGAATACCACTCCTGCGGCTAGAGTTGTTGTGGTACAATCTCAGAATGGTGATCCGATCTGTATGTTTACTGGCGAATCTGTATCCTGGTCTGTTTCCCGAAACTTGCCGAAAACAACTGAGTTGATGATTGATGGCAAGGTTGTATATATTCATCGAGCAAACTTCTCTGTGATCGATACATCAATCTTTAAATAAGATAGAAGCCTCTCTGTGTGAAAGCAGAGAGGCTTCTTTGATTTTTATAAAAAAATATGATATAATA
>JAGBYO010000130.1 GCA_017628735.1 Alistipes sp.
CCTTTTGACAAGAAATTAATTTGTCGTGATAGTGCTGACTGGAAGGAAGTAGACTGCGCTCGTTCCGAGCGCCAGCTATCGCTGAGGGGCACAAGGCACAAGGGGAGATAGAGCGTGATTGCTAACCTCAAGGTAGGTAAGACTATCAAGGCTCTTGCTAACCTTACCACCCCTCAGACCCCTCAGACCCCTTTTACCCCTTGGGGCGTTAGCCCGCAGGCGAAACGCCTGCTTTGTTTTTTTAAGACCTTAGGACTTTAAGACCTTAAGACCATTACGAGGTTGGGTAACATTTTGTCTTATTTGTCCTAAAAAAATCTCTAACAACTAACAACTAATAACCAACAACTCTTAACTCTCTCTCTTCGAGTGTGCCAACGCCGTGGGTGCCTGGTAGATACCGAGGTCGAAGAGAGGAATAAGGGCTACGATATGCGAGATTAGCTCGCTCTGCAACTGCTCGTAGGGTATCCAGTTGACATCCTGCGAGAAGCAGTAAATCTCCACGGGCAGGCCCCACTCCGAGGGTTGGAGCTGGCGCACGATGATAAGCATCTCCTTATGCACCTTGGGGTGGTTGCGGATATACCTCTCCGAATAGCGCATAAAGAGGTCGAGGTTTGTAGGCTCGGCCATAGTGTCGCTGATGGGCGCTATCTCCTCGATAAGCTTCGCTGTCGTGGGGTTATTTCTTAGGCGCTCCACAAGCTCGTCATCGACAAACGATATGGTGGTCATATCGATATTTAGCGAACGCTTGATGCGTCGGCCACCTCTGTCGCGCATAGCTTGCCAGTTGTCAAAAGGCTCACTGATAAGCAGATAGGGCGGCAGGGTCTGTGTCGTGTTGTTCCAGCCACGAATCTTGATTGTCGTGAGTGCCACCTCCTCGACCATGCCGTCTATACCACGCGAGGGCATCTCAATCCAGTCGCCCACCTTCAGCATATCGTTTGCCGAGAGTTGCACGCCCGCCACAAGGCCGAGAATCGTATCTTTGAAGATAAACGACAACACCGCTGCCGAAGCACCAAGACCCGTAAGAAGCAGTGCGGGCGACTTGTCGATGATGATAGCAGCAATAAGGATTACCGCGATGATGATAACCACCACCTGTGCCGTCTGCAACAGACCCTTGATGGGCTTGCCGTGCCACGATGGCTTATGCTCGGCAAACTCGAACGATACGGCGAGCAGAGCATTCGTAAAGCGAGCACTTGCATAGACAAGATATATCTCAGCAACCTTGGTAAGTAGCTGATACAGAGTGTCGCCACTGCCGTCGGTAGCCGAAAATGCCATGGGCAGTAGGGCGTAAATCACCACAGGCTTAACGAGACTACATAGACGGCGGATAAGCTTCCTATCGAAGAGCTTATCGTCCCACTTCGAGCGTGTGCGCGCAACGATATTCTGACCTACGCGCACCACACCTTGGCGTACGATAAAGTCGATAAGGTAGGCCAAGAGTATGATGATAAGGAGTGCCACCCAGCGGTTGATGGCTATAGCCGTAGCCTCCGAGCAACCGCTATCCATTAGCCAGCCAGTAATCCAATCACGAAACAAGTCGCTAAGTCGGTTCATAGGTTAGTAGGCTAAGGTTTAGAATCTGAAACCGAGGGTGAGCACGGCGTGATGACGCTTTGTCTGGGTGTTGAAAGCGATGCTCTCGATAGGGTCAAAAGTGCCACTATTGCTAGTCTCCACGGCATAGAATGTCTTGTAGTTGGTGTGGTTTGTTACGCCATACTGGTATGCCAAGTCGAGGTATACGGTCGAGCCAAAACGCCAACCAAGACCTGCGGTAACATAGTGCTGCTCACGGGTTAAGGGGTGGCTATATAGCTGATTTTCGTAGCCTTCGCGGAAGTTGTTGCCACTCCAGATATAACCTGCACGAACGACCATAAGGGGCAAGAGGTTAAGCTCGGCACCAAGGCGCACGGTGTTACCGCCCTTGAATACCTCCTTTAGCTGTGCCGTGTAGCTAAGACCATAGATAGGGCTTGACTGCAAGCGTGCCGACTGGTACCAGCTACGCTCATAATCTGCCGAGAGGATGATGCGGTTGAAGAGCGTGAGCGCTGCACCAAACATCAGGCGGTGGGGCGAACGCAAGTTCCACGAATACTCGCCATTATCTACCCACTCGGGACTCTCAACATCGTCGTAGAAGTAGCCATCTTTGTCGAATTCGTAGCCGTCGGGATTTGAGCCTGCACTAAAGGTGCGCGACCACATCTCGGCCTGATAGCCAAGAGCCACATTGTAGGCCGTGGGGGTGTGGTAGGCGATACCCAGACGCAAGAACTTGAAGGGGCGATAGGTAGCGCCAATCTTGAAGTTTACGCCTGTGCCTGAGAGCTCCGTAGCTTGGCTATAATTCATATAGTCAAGCTGATAGGGCATCTCCTCGCCTGAGGGGTATAGGCCCTCGGCATAGATATAGTTCTCGCCGTAGTAGGTTGTGCGACGATAGTTAATCGACTGAATACCGAGCGAAGCACCGATATAGAACTTATCGACGAAGTTCATGCCGAAAGTGATGGCATACTCGCCAATCGAGCCACGGGTCTGAACTGCCGAATATTGGTCAATCTCGGCATCGGGCGAGATACGGTCGATAAACCAACCCTGGTCGTCCTTGTTCGTAAG
>JAGBYO010000131.1 GCA_017628735.1 Alistipes sp.
GATGACGAGATGGCACGCCTTATCGAGCGTCAGGGTGAGCTTTACGAGAAGATTGATCAGGTGAATGGTTGGGAGCTTGATAGTGTTTTGGAGCGCGCTATGGATGCTTTGCGTTGCCCTGATGGCGATCAGCCCGTGAATGTTCTCTCGGGTGGTGAGCTCCGTCGTCTGGCGTAGTGCCGTCTGTTGTTGCAGCAGCCCGATGTCTTGCTTTTGGAGGAGCATACCAACCACCTCGATGCCGAGAGTATCGACTGGTTGGAGCAGCACCTTCAGCAGTACAAGGGTACGGTTATCGCCGTTACGCACGACCGTTACTTCCTTGACAATGTTGCAGGTTGGATTCTTGAGCTCGACCGTGGCGAGGGTATTCCTTGGAAGGGCAACTACTCTGGCTGGTTGGAGCAGAAGACCCAGCGTATGGCTATGGAGGAGAAGCAGGAGAGCAAGCGCCGCAAGACCTTGGAGCGTGAGTTGGAGTGGGTGCGTATGTCACCCTCGGGCCGTCACGCCAAGTCAAAGGCTCGTCTTTCGGCTTACGATAAGATGATGAATGCCGACACCAAGGAGCGTGAGGAGAAGCTAGAGATTTATATCCCCAACGGTCCTCGTTTGGGTGATGTCGTTATCGAGGCACAGGGCGTAACGAAGGCCTTTGGCGACCGAGTACTCTACGAAAACCTTGAGTTCTCGTTGCCCCCCGCAGGTATCGTAGGTGTTATCGGCGCTAATGGTACAGGTAAGACTACCCTATTTCGTATGATTATGGGCTTGGAGGAACCTACCTCGGGTTCGTTCCGCGTAGGTCCTACCGTCAAGCTCGCCTATGTTGACCAGCAACACAAGTCTATCGACCCCGATAAGACAGTCTACGAGGTTATCTCGCAAAACTCTGACCTTATCCAGCTTGGCAACCGCCAGGTTAATGCTCGCGCCTATGTAGGTCGCTTCAACTTCAACGGCGCCGACCAGGAGAAGAAGTGTGGTGTATTGTCGGGTGGTGAGCGTAACCGCTTGCACCTTGCTTTGGCGCTTAAGGAGCAGGGCAATGTATTGTTGCTCGATGAGCCTACCAACGATATCGATGTCAACACCTTGCGTGCTTTGGAGGAGGGTCTCGAGAACTTCGCTGGTTGTGCCGTTGTCATCTCGCACGACCGTTGGTTCTTGGACCGTATCGCAACCCACATCCTCTCGTTCGAGGGCGATTCTAAGGTTGTCTTCTACGAGGGCTCATACTCGGAGTACGAGGCTTGGAAGAAGGCTCAGGGCGAGGATACTACCCCCAAGCGTGTTAAGTACAAGAAGTTGCTAGCAGAGCAGTAATAGACTCTATTCATAGACTAAATTATGGCACAGAAACCATCTATTCCAAAGGGCACGCGCGACTTCTCTCCCGAGGAGATGATGCGCCGTACCTACATCTTCGATACAATCAAGAGCGTATTCCGCCTCTTTGGCTATGCTCCGTTAGAGACCCCCTCGATGGAGAACCTCTCTACCCTTTTGGGTAAGTATGGCGACGAGGGAGATAAGCTCCTCTTTAAGATTCTTAACTCTGGCGACTACGGCGCAAAGCTTTCGGAAGAGGAGTTGCGTCAGGCATCAAAGATTTCGGAGAAGGGTCTTCGCTACGACCTCACCGTACCCTTTGCCCGCTATGTCGTACAGCACCAGAACGAGATTGTCTTCCCTTTCAAGCGCTATCAGATTCAGCCCGTATGGCGTGCTGATCGCCCTCAGAAGGGTCGCTATCGTGAGTTCTATCAGTGTGATGTCGATGTTATCGGCTCAAAGTCGCTGTTGAGTGAGGTTGAGTTGGTAGATATCGTTGCTCGCGTATTCCGCAAACTAGGCATCTCGGTAACGCTCAAGATGAACAACCGCAAAATCTTGTTCGGTATCGCCGAGTCTATCGGTCACGCCGACAAGATGATTGATATCACCGTCGCTATCGACAAACTTGACAAGATTGGCTTGGATAATGTAAAGGCTGAGTTGCGTGAGCGTGGTATCGACGACGAGGCTATCGCCAAGCTTCAGCCTATACTTGAGCTCAGCGGTACAAATGCCGAGAAACTCAGCAAATTAAGCGAGGTAATCGGTGCTTCTGAGACTGGCGTTAAGGGTATCGAGGAGATGCGCACAATCTTCGACAATGTCGAGGCTTTGGGCATCGCTCTCACCCCCGAACTTGACCTCTCGTTGGCTCGTGGTTTGAACTACTACACAGGCGCCATCTTCGAGGTTAAGGCAAACGATTTCCAGATTGGCTCTATCTCGGGCGGCGGTCGCTACGACGACCTTACTGGCATCTTCGGTATGCCCGGCATGTCGGGCGTCGGCATCTCGTTTGGCGCCGATCGTATCTACGATGTTATGCTCGGTCTAAACCTCTTCCCCGAGGAGTTGGCTTGCTCAACCAAGGTGCTCTTTACGAACTTTGGCGAGGCAGAGCAGACTGCATCTATGCGCCTCATCGGTCGTTTGCGCGACAAGGGTGTAGCTGCTGAAATCTATCCCGATCAGGGTAAGATGAAGAAGCAAATGGAGTATGCCAATCGTCGTGCTATCCCCTATGTCGTCATTATCGGCTCGGAGGAGTTGGCCGAGGGTTGCGCCACATTAAAGGATATGCGCTCAGGCGAGCAGACAAAGCTATCGTTCGACGAGCTTATAGAGCGATTGTAATATTCTGACAGATTAGATGAAACGCTTCGTTATCTTAATCGTTAGTTTAGTTGCCTTGTGCGTAAGTGCATCGGCACAACTTAACGACCAACAACAGATACAGAAGCTCAACTATGTCTATCAGCAGATACGCAACAACTATGTAGATGATGTGCCTCTTGAGCCATTGGTTGAAGAGGCCATCATCGCAACTATCAAGGAGCTTGACCCACACTCAAGCTACCTTTCGAAGGAGGAGATGTCGGCCTTGCAAAGTCGTCTAAGTGGCGAATTTGCAGGTGTCGGCATCCGCTATATTATGCACAACGATACGCTTGTTGTGCGCACTACGCTTGATAACTCCCCTGCTCGTCGTGCAAAGATTCTTCCTAACGACCGTATAATCACTATTGACAATCGGGATGTTATCGGTATTACGACCGACAGCATCGCTACCCTTCTGCGAGGTAATCCCAACTCAAAAGTTAACCTTGGTATCGTTCGTCGTGGCGAGGATAAACCACTGAATATAACGCTACAACGCGACAACATCGAAAGTAGTGCTATAAGTGCTGCTTTTCGCATTGGCAATGTTGGGTATATCTCGGTATCGGCATTTTCAAAGCCCGTAGCCTCGGAGTTCTATTCGGCATACAAGACTCTTGGCGATATCAAAAGCCTTGTTGTCGACCTTCGTGATAATGCAGGTGGTGCTATAACATCGGCAATAGACCTAACTGGGTTGTTTTTGCGTAAAGGAGATGTTATTGTCAGCACCGAGGGGCGAAGCAACACCGTTGTCCACGACAAGAAAAAGGATGGGCCACTGCTTGATATTCCTCTTGTTGTGCTAATTAACGAGAATAGTGCCTCGGCAAGTGAGATATTTGCGGGCGCTATTCAGGACCACGACCGTGGCGTTGTAGTGGGTCACACAAGTTTTGGCAAAGGCTTGGTGCAGAGGGTTATCGACCTTAAAGATGGCACGGGCATCTGCCTTACTACTGCTCGCTACAAGACCCCATCGGGTAGAGTTATTCAGCGCCCCTACACTATGGGTGAGGGCGAGGAGTATATGCAAGACAGAGTGCGCTATATGCACCCCGATTCGATTCCTCACGACGACAAACTGCTTTTCCGCACCTTAAAGCGTGGTCGTAGGGTCTATGGCGGTGGCGGTATTACGCCCGATATCTATATAGATATTGATAGCATTGTGCTCTCGTCTGAGCTTCTTTACGCTTATAACGAGGCAAAGTTTGAACACGCAGCAATCGACATTCTCGATAAAATATCGCCTGAGAGCATCGCTAAACAACACCCAACTTACGAAGCGTTTAACGATGATTTTAAGCTCGATAACGAACTCATTAAAGTCTTCTACGCCAATACTGGATTAGAGGCTGAAACGCTCTCGGGAATCGACAAAAAGTTTATCGAGGCAATGCTCATGGCAACCATTGCGGAACCCATCTATGGAGGCTATGCACGACATTATATATATGGTACTTGTTTCGACCCGATGATGCGTCAAGCGATTACAATTGCAAGCGACGAGGAGTTGATGCATAACACTTTGCTATAGAATATTAGAATTTTGGTAGAAATATTTGGTTGATAAAGAAAATTTATCTATCTTCGTTCAACGAAATCCCAATATTACTAAACCAAACTTATTTATGGCATTCGACAACAACAATCGTCGTGACCATGACGACTATGGCGAGCAGATAACAACAAAGGCCGTAAGAGCAGGTAAGCGCACCTACTTTTTCGATGTTAAGGCTACGCGCGGTGATGACTACTTTTTGACCATCACCGAGTCGCGCAAACGCACCAACAACGACGGCAGCGCATCGTTCTCTCGTCACCAGATATACCTTTACAAGGAGGACTTCGGCAAGTTTATGGAGAGTATCTCGGAGATGATAGATTTCATCAAGGAGCATAAGCCTGAGTACTTTGCCGAGCTTGAACGAGCAAAAATCGACGAAGAGTTCGATAATTTATAGCTTTACATAGTCTGTCCTACCCCACGGTTCGGCAGGCTTTTTTTATTATACAATGGAGAGTAAGAGTGTTGTTCTTGGTTTTAGTGGCGGAATAGATAGCCAGACTGCAGCCCTTCGCCTACGCGATGAGGGCTGGAGGGTTGTTGCGCTCACTATCGACACTCTTGGCGACGAGGCGATGATGCTTAAAGCACAGCGCTCAGCTGAGGCATTGGACATAGAGTGGCAGGACTACGATGCCCGTAAGCACTTCGATAGCGAAATCGTCGAATATTTCTGCTCGGAATATCTCTCTGGTCGCACCCCTGCACCTTGCACTCGATGTAATTCGTTTATTAAGTGGTCAATACTTGCAGAGGTTGCCGACAGCCTTAATATCAGCCATATTGCCACCGGACACTACTTCCGTATTGAGCAACACGACGACAGATACTATGTTACCAAAGGAATCGACCCAACCAAAGACCAATCCTACTATCTTTGGGGCCTATCTCAAGATATTTTGCGCCGTGCCATTACGCCTATGGGCGATATGATTAAGAGTGATATAAAGCAAAATTTCGAGGATAAGAGCGAGAGTATGGGCATCTGCTTTCTTCGTGGTAAGCACTATTCAGACTTCATAAGAGAGCGTTGTGGCGAGTTTAGGTGTGGTGATATTGTGGATTGTGAGGGCAAGGTCGTTTCTCGCCATAATGGCATAGCCCTCTACACCGCTGGTCAGAGGCGTGGTGAGGGTATCCCTGAGGGATATCGAGTGCTTTCGATAAATGGTGAGCATAATAGTGTCGTTGTCGGAAAGGCTGATGAGTTATATAAACATACGCTTTATATTAACGAGTGTAATATCGTATCCGAAAGCGAGTTGCTAACGGCCAACGATATCACAATTAAGATTCGTGGCATCGGTCGCAACCCCGAAAAGCCCGTAAAGATTGAGCGCTGGGAGGGTGGCTACAAAGTAACCACCGACGATCCTGCTTGGGCACCTGCTATAGGTCAACCTTTAGTTTTCTATCGTAAAAATTTGGTCATTGGTGGTGGAATTGTTGCGTATTTCAACTAATTATCGTACATTTGCGCATATTTAATAAACCGCAAAATATGATTAGAAAACTATACGATTGGGTATTGTCTTGGAGCGCCAGCAAATGGGGTTGGCTTGCTCTATTTTTTATGGCACTCTTCGAGGCAAGTTGGTTTCCCCTTCCGCCTGATATTCTGCTTATTGCACTCTGTATTGGTGCAACACAGCGCTCGTTCCGCTTTGCATCACTATGTCTTTTCGGCTCGGTGTTGGGCGCTGCGCTTGGCTACGGCATTGGTCACTTCTTGTGGGTTACCCCCGCAGGCGACCCTACCGTTATTGCCAACTTCTTCTACGACCATGTATTCAGTGTCGAGAGCTTCAACAATGTAGGTAACCTCTACGACCGCTTCAACTTCTGGATTGTCTTTACCGCAGGCTTCACTCCCCTGCCGTTTAAACTCTTCACGATTGCTGGCGGTATGTTTAGCATCAACTTCCCGATGTTTATCATCGCATCTATCGTGTCTCGCGGTATGCGATTCTTCCTTATCGGCTGGCTTATCTGGAAGTTTGGCGCACCTATCAAGACCTTTATCGACAAGTATTTCAATCTGTTGGCAACGCTTCTTGCTGTTATGCTTATCGGCTTTACCGCCCTTGCCTTCTGGCTCTTTGGTAGTGGCGAGGAGGAGAATGCCGAGGTGGCTACAACCGAGGAGGTCGTAGTCATTGATAACGAGAATACAGAGGTTGAAAATACCCTAACTTTGGAGGAGGTATCGGAATGCGACACTTTGGACTAATCGGCCGTACCCTCGGCCACTCTTTCTCGGCAAAGTTCTTTAACGGCAAGTTTAAGGCAGAGCAGATAGATGCCGACTACAACCTCTTTGAGATTGAGTCGATTGATATGCTCCCCGCATTGGTTAAGGAGCGTGAGCTTGAGGGCTTCAATGTCACCATTCCCTATAAGGAGAGCGTTATCCCCTATCTTGATGAGCTTTCTGAGGAGGCTAAGGCAATTGGCGCTGTAAACTGTGTTGTTGTCCGTGATGGTAAGATGGTTGGCCACAACACCGATATTACAGGCATCGAGGCATCGTTGCATTGGCTTGATATAGCACCCGAAGCAAAGGTCTTGATTCTTGGTACGGGCGGTGCTTCGAAGGCTGTTCAGTATGTTTTACGCAAATATGGCGTTAGCTTTACGGTAGTTTCGCGCGATGAGCAAAAGGGCGATACAACCTACACTAAACTTTCGGCCGAGGATATCGCCGAACATAAGATTATCATCAACACCACACCCCTCGGTATGGCGCCCGATGTGGAGAGTGCTCCTGAGATTGATTACTCGGCAATAGGTGCTGAGCACAAGGCATTTGACCTTGTCTACAACCCGGCTGAGACGCTCTTCCTAAAGCGTTGCAAGGAGCAAGGGGCATCTGCGATGGGAGGTATAATGATGTTACAGACACAAGCCATAGCATCGTGGCATCTATGGAAATAAAAAAACGAGGCGGTTGCCTCGTTTTTTTTACATATCGCCAGCGCTAAGCACCTTATCAGCTTCATCGTAATCCTCTGCCCGCACCATCAGGCGTGAGGGGAATGCCCCCGTTGCATATATCGCAGACATAAACTCGCCATGGATAACCGACTCTATGCCAGCGCTATCCAATACCGACTTAGCCACCTCAGCCTCTACGGGGCTACTGTACTCTCGTACACGCTTCAATGTATCACCACTCTCTGTCATAATCATTATAGTTTAAAGGTTTTGGTAAAGTTAACACTTTTTTCCTTAAAAAAGCAATCATCATACTTTTTTTATCACAAAAATTATCGCTATATTTGTACACTTAATTTTATATCGTTATGCGTCAGTTTGTACACCTACATGTTCACTCGCAGTATTCACTGCTTGATGGCCAGGCAAGTATCCCAAAACTTGTAGATAAGGCCATTGCTGACGGCATGCCCGGCATCGCCATTACCGATCACGGTAATATGTTCGGTGTCAAGGAGTTCTTCAACTATGTAAACAAGAAGAACGGCGCAAGACGCGATAAGATTAAGTCGCTAAAAGCACTTGTTGAGCGTTTGGAGAATGGCACAGCCTCGGCCGAGGAGATGGGCGATGATTCATCGGCAGCGTTGGCTAAAGCGCGTGCCGAATTGGATAGTCTACCCAAGGCTGACTTCAAGGGCATTATCGGCTGTGAGGTCTATGTGGCACACCGTCGCCTCTTCAACAAAGATGGCAAGCAGGACCAAAGTGGTTACCATCTTATCTTGTTGGCCAAGAATATGACCGGCTACAAGAACCTAATCAAGATTGTCTCGAAGGCCTATACCGAGGGTTTCTATATGCGCCCGCGTACCGACCGAGTGGAGATTGAGAAGTACCACGAGGGTCTTATCTGTTGTTCGGCATGTATCGGTGGCGAGGTACCTCGACATATCCGCGAAGATAGGTTCGAGGAGGCCGAGGAGGCTATCCGCTGGTATAAGAACCTCTTTGGCGACGACTACTACCTTGAGCTTCAGCTCCACAAGGCTACTGTTGAGCGTGCCAACCACGAGGCATACCATGTACAGTTGAAGGTAAACGAATATCTTAAGCAGTACGCTGATAAATACGGCATTAAGCTCGTCTGCACCAACGATGTTCACTTCGTCGAGGAGGAGCATGCCGAGGCTCACGATCGCCTTATCTGCCTTGGTACGGGTAAGGACCTCGACGACCCAAAGCGTATGCTCTACTCTAAGCAGGAGTGGATGAAGACTACGGCCGAGATGGCTGCTATCTTCGACGATGTACCCGAAGCGTTAGATAATACGATCGAGGTGTGCAACAAGGTCGAGAGTTACTCTATCGACCATGCACCCATTATGCCCACTTTTGCTATTCCCGAGGAATTTGGCACCGAGGAGGGCTATCGCCAAAAATACTCGGAGCAGGATCTCTTCGATGAGTTTACGCGCGACGAGAATGGCAATGTCGTGATGGAGGAGGCTGATGCGAAGAAGAAGATTGATAAACTTGGTGGTTACGACAAGTTATATCGTATAAAGCTTGAGGCTGACTACCTCGCAAAACTCGCCATGGACGGTGCACACAAGCGCTATGGCGATGAGCTTGACGAGGAGACACAGACACGCCTTAAGTTCGAGCTTCATATTATGAAGACGATGGGTTTCCCAGGCTACTTCCTTATCGTGCAGGACTTTATTCGTGCTGCCCGCGAGGAATTGGATGTCTCGGTAGGCCCTGGCCGTGGCTCGGCTGCGGGTTCGGCGGTGGCTTACTGCCTCGGCATCACGCAGATTGACCCCATCAAGTACGACTTGCTGTTTGAGCGATTCCTAAATCCCGACCGTATCTCGTTGCCCGATATCGATATCGACTTCGACGATGATGGTCGTGGCCGTGTGCTTAACTGGGTAACGCAAAAGTATGGCAAAGAGAAGGTGGCGCATATCATCACCTACGGCACTATGGCTACGAAGATGGCCTTGAAGGATGTCGCTCGTGTGCAGAAGTTGCCTATCCCCGTGTCGAATCAGCTCTGCAAGTGGGTTCCCGACCGTATTCCCGACCCCAACGACAAGGATAAGCTTCTGAAGATTAACCTTAAGAATGCTATCAACGCCGTTCCCGAGTTGAAGGCTGCCGAGGAGTCTGACGACCCCGCTATGCGCGATACTATTAAGTACGCCAAGATTCTCGAAGGCAATGTTCGTGGTACGGGTGTACACGCTTGTGGCACCATTATCTGCCGTGATGATATCACCGACTGGGTGCCTGTAAGTACGGCTGTGGATAAGGAGACAGGCGAGAATATGCTCGTTACGCAGTACGAGGGCTCGGTGATTGAGGATACGGGACTTATCAAGATGGACTTCCTCGGCTTGAAGACCCTCTCGATTATTAAGGATGCTGTCGAGACCGTCGAGCAGACCCACGGCGTAAAGATTGATATCGACAATATACCTATCGACGATAGGAAGACATACGAACTCTACTGCAAGGGTGGCACTATCGGCACCTTCCAGTTTGAGTCGCCAGGTATGCAGAAGTACCTTAGAGAGTTGCAGCCCTCGACATTCGAGGATTTGATTGCAATGAATGCTCTCTATCGTCCTGGCCCGATGGACTATATTCCCGACTTTATCGACCGTAAGCACGGGCGTAAACCTATTGTCTACGATATCCCCATCATGGAGCGATATTTGAAGGATACCTACGGTATTACGGTATATCAAGAGCAGGTGATGCTTCTCTCGCGATTGTTGGGCAACTTTACGCGAGGTGAGTCGGATACCTTGCGTAAGGCGATGGGTAAGAAGATTAAGTCGAAGCTTGACGAGCTGAAGCCCAAGTTTATCGCGGGTGGTAAGTCGAATGGCCACGACGAGAAGATCTTGGAGAAGATTTGGGCCGACTGGGAGAAGTTCGCTTCGTACGCCTTCAATAAGTCGCACGCCACATGTTATTCGTGGGTTGCCTACCAGACAGCCTACATCAAGGCACACTATCCGTCGGAGTATATGGCGACGGTCTTGAGTCGTAACCTTAATGATATCAAGCAGGTTACGACCTATATGACCGAGTGCAAGAGCATGGGTATTGCTGTGCTTGGCCCCGATGTTAATGAGTCTAAGGTAAAATTCTCGACCAACAAGAAGGGCGATGTGCGCTTTGGCTTGGCAGCTATCAAGGGCGTTGGTGAGGCAGCTTCGGAGAGTATCGTGAAGGAGCGAGAGCAGAATGGTGCCTATAAGTCTATTTACGACTTTATGGAGCGTGTAAACTATGCCGTAGTAAACCGTAAGTGTTTGGAGAATATGGCCAATGCAGGCTGTTTCGACTCGCTTATAGACTTCAACCGTTCGCGCTTCTTTGCTGAGGACCAAAGTGGTGTTGTCTTCCTTGAACAGCTTATTCGCTATGGCCAGCGTGTTCAGCAAGATAAGCAGAACGCCCAGCAGAGCCTCTTCGGCATGGCTATGGATGCAGGCTTCGCTATTCAGCAACCGCGTGTTCCCGTCGCCGAAGATTGGAATAACCTGACGATTCTTAACCGTGAGCGTGAGGTTATCGGCCTCTACCTCTCGTCGCACCCCCTCGACCGCTTTGGCTTTATCTTGCGCAAGATGTGTCAGGCTAAGTTGGGCAATCTCGACGACCTAAAGCCCTACGACGGCATGGAGATAGCCGTGGCAGGTATTGTAACAGATGTTACGAACCTAACGACGAAGGACAACCGCCGTTATGCTCGCTTCAAGATGGAGGACTACGAGACAGGACATGAGTTTACGCTATTTAGCAAGGATTACGAGAAGTTTGGTCTTATGATTGAGGTCAACAACTTCCTCTTTATCCGTGGCCGTGTGCAGACCCGACCCTATCGTGAGCCTGCCGAGTTGGAGTTTAAGATTGTGTCGATTCAGCACCTTGCCGAGGTAGCCGAGAGTATCTCGAATATCCGTATCGACTTGGATATCAACGAGATTTCGACTACACTTACGGATATGCTTCAAGAGCGCATCGAGGCCACTCCAGGCAAGACGAACGTGGGTATTACGGTCCACGACTATGCCGAAGATATTAAGGTTAAACTTAAATCGAAGCAGTTCCGCATAGAGCCCACGACAGAGTTTATGGAGTTCTTGGAGCTTAACGAGCTAAACTATACAATAAGCATATAATCGTTTACATCAGATAAACTTAACTAATTCACTAATTTATAACTTTTTAAAACATTATTTATTATGGCACTTAACATTACAAAGGAGAACTACGAGCAGA
>JAGBYO010000132.1 GCA_017628735.1 Alistipes sp.
TAGGGTTATTGAGATACTGTTGCCAAGGACGCTGTTGCGATGAGGGGAACTCGATACCGAAGTGGATGCCTGAAGGTGGATTAGGGTCGATATCCTTCATATTACCACTCTTCATTAGATAAGCACCAATAAATGGCTCGACCTTAATCGAAAACCTATCATTGCCAACCTTATCAAACTTATGAGGCTCGGCAGCATCTACAGATACGGCCATAAGAATTGCTGCCATAAGCAGTATAACACATCGCTTCATCTATCTAAATTCTAGTTTTTATGGGGGATACTATTACTCATATTCACTGTACGAGCGCACAAAGATATGAAAATATTATAATACACAACTGTATACCATATACTTTGATGCTGAGTGGCTTATATCTTGGTATGATTGGGTAATAGTTGCAGATAGATAAACTTGTGGCTAATAGCCGTAAACCCATTTACAATGGGCCTAATCCACAAGAGATGTCTGTCCAAAAGGTTACAATTAACGGGATGCTCTATAAATAGACCCATCCCGTTATCCTCAACAGCTATTTCAGCTCAAACTTTGCTTGTATGGTGTGGCTGATTTTTGAGCCGGCGAACTCCAAGGGTTCTGCAGCTGCCTCCTCCGCGACAGCATCATAGTCTATGCTTGCAACACCACGAAACTTCATCGCCGAGTTGGTATTAAAGACTACATCGCCATTCGAATTGTAGTCGTGTATATAGGTGCAGCGACCGATAGACTGGTCGATAGCCTCGGCCAAGACCTCGGCATTGCGCTTAGCATCACGGATAGCCTCACGGCGAAGCTCCTCACGGATAGTGTCGATGTCGGTGCAGGTAGCACTTTTGAGCGACACGCTATGGAGGTTAAGGCTCTCGAGGGTCTCGAAGGCACACGCCAAATCCTCAGCACCAAAGACTACCAACTCATAGAAGCGAGTGGCATAGGCACCACGGCGGTTGTAGGCGCTATAATTATTCTTTAGGCGCAGCGCCTCGTCGGTATCGAAGCCCGCCGATTTAAGCGCCTTGGTCATTGCGCGCTCCTGCTCATCAAGCGACATACGACCCTTCGAGTCGCTCTCGTTGATGGTGATAGCGAGCATAAACTTATTAGGCGTAACAACACGCTCGGCATAGCCATTAACGACAACCTCATTGGTCTGGGGCTCATTCGCCGAGGCACCAAAGGCAACAACAAGTGCCACGGCACATAACAATAATCTTTTCATAGAGTAAAATTTTTAGGATTTCTTACATAGCAAACGCCAAACAGGGCAAGATATTGTAGGGGGGGGTATCGATAGGATTAAAGCTGACACGAAAAAGCCCGGATGGGATATACTAAGCGTATTTCCCATTCGGGCTTTTGACTGAAGCGTCGCTAATGCGCCGCTATCACAAGAAATTAGAGTGCATTTACATGCAAAGCCAACGAGCTCTTCAAGTTAGCAGCCTTGTTCTTGTGGATAATGTTGGTCTTAGCCAACTTGTCCAACATTGAGCTTACCTTGGGAAGCAATGCCTCAGCAGCTGCACGCTCAGTGGTGTTACGCAATGCCTTTACAGCGTTACGAGTAGTCTTGTGGTAAAGACGGTTGTGTGCACGCTTAGTAATGGTCTGACGAATTCTCTTCTTCGATGACTTGTGATTTGCCATAGTTTTAAATCTTTTTTTATTTTTACTTTTAAATAATTCTGTGTTTCCCGGCTTTCCAGATTCTCCGACTACGGTGGCGGCCCCTACACTCTCCTTCTTTTCGTAGGTTGGCTCTCACCACACTTGTGGTCCTCTCCTCCTCTTTTGACCACTGCGATAGTCACCTTCTCGAGGTATATCGCCTGTCGGCATCTGAACACTGCCCTGCCGGGCGGCAACTTCTTTGACAGCCGTAGCTGCTTTCGGATAGGCCTAAGCCCGCTCCTAAAAATTTCGTTAAACCGCACGCACCATACCGAAATATGACGCGCCAAGTGCAGCCCGTAGGAGAGTCGAACTCCTCTTTCAAGAATGAAAATCTTGCGTCCTAACCGATAGACGAACGGGCCAATCCACTAACGCCCTCTATAAGAGAGCGATTTAGCGGTGCGAAGGTACGCAAAATTTTCTATTTGGCAAAATGTTTTGCGAAAGTTTTGCAAAAACTCACAAAAAATCCCTATTTACAGAGCTTTATCGACTGTGTAGCAGCATCGAACGAGACATATTCGCTATCGAAAAGGCGCTCTATATTGCCCGACGAAATCATCTCCGTGGTGGGCAGATGCTTAAGCGCTGGAGTATCGACCAAGGCGATAGTGTCGGCAAGCGAGAGTGCGATGTCGAGTTCGTGTGTCGAGAAGATTATGCACTTATGCTCGTCGTGCGCCAAGCGCCCAAGGAGCGTGCATAGTTCGTAGCGGTTAGGCAGGTCGAGAAAGGCGGTAGGCTCATCGAGCAGGATGATGGGTGTATCCTGTGCCAAAGCACGAGCAATCATCACACGCTGACACTCGCCATCCGAGAGTGTCGATACCATACGCGATGCCATACTCTCGATGCCCGCAATCTGCATCGAGCGCTCTATGATGCGCTCGTCGTCAGCCTTTAGGCGACCCATCCAGTCGGTATAGGGTGAGCGACCCACAGCCACCAAGTCATAGACGGTAAGCGCCTCGACATCAATGCGCTCGGTATTGACAAACGCCACACGGCGAGCAAGTTCTGTGCTTGACAGCGTAGATAACTCACGGCCATTAATCCATATCTCGCCACCCTGCACCTTGCCCAACGAGGCGATAGCACGCAACAAGGTACTCTTGCCAGTACCGTTACGGCCAAGCAGAGCTGTCATCGTACCAACAGAGAAGGTGGTCGAAACACCCTCCATAAGCGTTCGTTCGCCGAACTTGAGTGATATATTACGAAGCTCTATCATTGGCGGTTACGGTTACGCAGTACGACAATAATTATGATGGGAATACCGAGTAGCGAGGTAATGGTATTAATCGGCAACATCACACCACCACGCGCCACGATATCGCAAGCCACACAGCAGAGGAGCATCGACACCGCACCCCACAGCATCGAGGCGGGCATCAGCACACGGTGGTCTGCCGTGCGGAAGGTCATACGCGCAAGGTGGGGCATCGCAAGACCGATAAAGCCGATAGGACCGCAGAATGCCGTGACACTACCTGCAAGGAGCGTTGTCGAGAGAAAGATAATGACTCTCGATTGCGCCACACGCAGACCCATAGTGCGGGCATAGCTCTCACCCAAGAGCAACATATTTAGCGACTTAATGGCGGCAATGGCAAGCAGAAGACCAACGACAACGGCAGGGAGCATAACACGGAAATCATCGACCGTAACGGTCGACAGCGAGCCCATAGTCCACACCACAAATGCCTTTAGCGACTCATCGGTACCGAGATACTGCAAGATGCCGACAACAGAGCTAATAGCCGAGCCAAGCATCATACCGAGGATAAGTATCACATTGATATTCTTGATTCTACGCGACAGGAACATCACCAAGACAAGGATAAGCGCCGAGCCTATCCACGCCATACCCGTAAGACCGAGGCGCATAAACAAAGAGCCCGACAGCGCACCCACAACAGGGGCTGCAAGCGTAAATAGCGCAACACCAAGGCTTGCGCCAGAGTTGATGCCGAGGACATAGGGACCCGCCAACGGGTTGCGGAAGAGGGTCTGCATCTCCAAGCCACTTGCCGCCAATGCCATACCCGCAGCGATTGTCACGACGACCTTCGGAAGGCGCAGTTCGCAGACAATGGTGCGATACTCATCCGTTGTCACGCCACCCGTGAGTGCCGCCCAGACATCGCCGAGGGCGATATCGGTAGTGCCAATAACAAGGTCGCCAATGGCCAATACCACCAGCGCAAGCGAGAGCACCACGAAGAGTATATTTTGCATCCTACGGTTCATCATCTATCTATTTTAGGCGGTGGTGATAGTAGAGCGTACTATCCTCGCCACGCACAATTTTCACCAGATCTTCGAGCACGACATCTGGGCGCACAATGGCCGACTCCCAAAAGTCGCTACCACCTGACGCTGTACGGCGAGCATTGTTGTTGTATACATCGCCACGCACGACCACACCACAGCGAGCAAAGTGGGGCGCCGACTGCCGAAGTTCGGCAAGCGACGAGCATTGACCGACATTGAGCCAGAGGTCGGCATCCGAGACGAGCATATAGGCCTCCTCAAGGCTGATGCCCACCGAGCCAGCGGTTTGGTTCTTTCCTTTATATATATAGGTACCACCAGCGTCCTCCAAGAGCTGCACCATATAGCTATCATCCGAAGGCATATACCACACTTCCTGATATGGGGTGTTAAACATCACCTTGGGGCTATCTCCCGAGCGCACTACCCCATCGCGCACGGCATTGTAGCGCTCTACAATCTCCGAGAACATCTGCTCACCCTCCGAGCGACAGCCCATAATCTCGGCTACGGCAACCAACCACTCCGCCTTGCCAAGGGGCGACTGCTCGGTGTAGTCGCCGAGATAGAGGTAGGGCAAGCGCAACTCACGCAACTTTGCCGTAAGCGCCGTATTCTCGGCACTCACGCCATAGAGCAACACCACATCAGGGCGCAGAACAACCAACGCCTCGTAGTCCAGCGAGCTGTCGTAGCCCACATCCTTAACCGCAGGATTGCCCGCAATCGCCTCGGACATAATATACTGCTTGCCCGAGACACCCACGATACTCTCCGACCTGCCTAATAGCTCAATCATCGCAATATGGCTTGTCGACATACATACCACACGCTCTGCCGAGCCCACGATATATTGACCATCGTAGCCTCTCGCACTCGCCTTGTCGGCAAAGATTGCCAACGACTGCTCCACGACGGCATCGCCTTGCCACGGTCGAGTGACGCGAATAAGGCGGTTTTCGCCCTCATCGCCCAATATTTCGTAGCCCGTGGCGTAGTGTGGCGCATAAGCCGAACGGTCGAACGAAACTTTTGTTGACACACCACCACCGCCACAACTCACACATAGTGAGCCTATTAACGCAATTACCGCTATCTTGATACTGAATTTCATATCCCAAAGGTACATTTTTTTTGCGATAAATTTGCACAATTCAAAAAAAAGTTATTATCTTTGCACTCGCAAAACCAGTTCGGGATGTAGCTCAGCCCGGTTAGAGTACACGTCTGGGGGGCGTGTTGTCGCAAGTTCGAATCTTGTCATCCCGACCATTATGAGCAGGTAGCGTAACGAAAGTTACGCTACTTTTGTTTTGTGGCTACTTCCCCTACACTCCACAACAAAAAAGGGGCTGACCGAAGTCAACCCCCACTCGTCAATTAGATGACGATACTATTTAACTGCATTAACAATTGCCTCGAATGCCTTAGGCTCGTTGAGTGCGAGGTCAGCAAGAACCTTACGGTTCAAAGCTACACCCTTTGCATTCATCTTACCAATAAACTCTGAATAAGTCATACCGTGCATACGAACCGCAGCGTTGATACGAACGATCCACAATGAACGATAATTTCTCTTCTTCTCACGACGGTGTGCATAGGCAAACTGCAAACCCTTCTCGACAGTATTTTTCGCAACTGTCCATACGTTTCCCCTTGAACCAAA
>JAGBYO010000133.1 GCA_017628735.1 Alistipes sp.
GATATGGCGCATAAACTCTCGCGTGAGGGCGACTTTTTGTTTGGCGTGGGTGGTGTCGTAACATTCAAGAACGCTGGGCTTGATAAGGTCGTGGCGGAGTTGCCGTTAGAGTGGCTCTTGGTTGAGACCGACTGCCCCTATCTTACTCCCGTACCGCACCGTGGCAAGCGCAACGAGTCGGCATATGTCGAGTATGTTGTGCGTAAGATTGCCGACCTTAAGGGTGTCGCCCCAGCCCAAGTAGATAGCCTTACAACAGTCTCTGCTCGCCAGCTTTTTGGCTTGTAGCGGGGTGCGATATGCAACTTTTTTAAGCCGAAACGAAAAATAATTGCATAAAAGAGAACAATCTCTCAATTATTTTGCGTATCTTTGTAATGATATATGCGGCATTAGCGCCGTAAATTTTCGGCTATGAAGCGATCTTCGATACTTATTATATACACCGGTGGTACAATCGGTATGAAGACCGACGAGGCAACAGGAGCCCTCGTACCCTTCGACTTTAGTGGTATTTACGAGGAGTTTCCCTCGCTAAAGCGCCTCAAAGTAGACATCGAGGTATTTACCATCAAGCCCCCTATCGACTCATCGAATGTCTCGGTGGAGAACTGGGTCGATATGGCGCGTATCATTCGTGATAACTACAGCCGTTACGATGGCTTTGTCATCTTGCACGGTACCGATACTATGTCCTACTCGGCATCGGCATTGAGCTTTATGCTCGAAAATCTTGCTAAGCCTGTGATTTTCACTGGTAGCCAGATTCCTATCGGCATCTTGCGTACTGACGGCCGTGAGAATCTTATCACCGCAATCGAGATTGCAGGAGCGCGCAACGACGAGGGTAACCCCATCGTTCCCGAGGTGGCGCTCTACTTCCAGAATCGTCTTTTCCGAGGCAACCGCACTACGAAGTTTAGTGCCGAGGCTCTCAACGCCTTTGCCTCGTTCAACTACTCTGCATTGGCAGATGTGGGTGTCAACATTCAGTACAACACCCCCTATATAGCACCCTATGCTCCCGATTTTTCTGACGAGTTCCGCATCAGCGAATCGATGTCTAACGATATCGTTGTTGTGAAGCTCTTCCCCGGTATTCGCCCTGAGACCCTGCGTGCAATGGTTTTGGAGGCGGGCGCTCGTGGTGTCGTGCTTGAGACCTATGGTGCGGGCAATGCACCTACCTCGGAGTGGTTTGTCGATATCATCAAGGAGGCTACCTCGCGTGGTGTCATCGTGGTGAATGTATCGCAGTGCAAAGATGGTGCCGTGCAGATGCACCTCTACGAAACGGGTCTTGCCTTGCAGGAGGCTGGCGTGGTGTCGGGTCACGATATGACTATCGAGGCTGCGGTTACAAAGTTGATGTATGTTTTAGGCAAAAATTTGCCATTATCGGAAGCGCTCGGTTTGATGCGTCGTCCGTTGCGTGGTGAATTTACTCTGTAAAGCATTGCGATTTACGAAAATAATTCGTATATTTCGCTGTGCTAAAAGTGCGTAAGCACCGCTTTCTGTGGAGGTCGTAAGGCTTCTTCGGAGTGTAAAAAGTTGATTGATTGATGCTTGGCTCTCATGGTGGCCTCTTCCAAGGAGGGGTATGCCGATGGGGCAATTGTTGTGGATATAAGGCGAAAACGAACTGACTAACAAAATTTAAGATAAAAACAACTACTAAAATTTTCAAATTTTAACTAACAAAACACTATGAAAAAATTATTTTTGGTTTTGGCAGCTGCTGCTTTGTCTTTCGGCGCTGCTTATGCACAGGATGCTAACGAGGCTCCCGTAGAGGAGGTTGCAGTTGAGCAGGTTGTTGAGGCTGAGGCAGAGGCTACAGAGCTTGCTGGTGAGCCTATGCACTTCGCTCTCATGAAGAAGTTCTTGGAAGGTGGTTGGGAGTGGATGCTTCCCGTGCTCGTTTGCTTGGTTCTCGGTTTGGCTATCGCTATCGAGCGTATCCTTTACTTGACCTTCGCTCAGATCAACACCAAGAAGTTCGTTGAGAAGGTTGAGGAGCTTTTGAAGAACGAGGGTATCGAGGCTGCTAAGGAGTACTGCCGCAACACTCGTGGTCCTATCGCTTCTATCTACTACCAGGGTCTTATGCGTTACGACCAGGGTATTGAGGCTGTTGAGAAGGCTGTTGTTTCTTACGGTTCAGTTCAGCAGGGTCACATGGAGTCAGGTCTCTCTTGGATTTCACTCTTCATCGCTTTGTCTCCTTCATTGGGTTTCATGGGTACCGTTGTTGGTATGATCCAGGCATTCGATGACATCCAGGCTCAGGCTACTATCTCTCCCGCAGTCGTTGCAGGTGGTATCAAGGTGGCTCTTTTGACTACTATGTTGGGTCTTATCTCAGCTGTTATTCTCCAGGTGTTCTTCAACTACATTCTCTCTAAGATCGAGGGTCAGGTAGTTAACATGGAGGATACTTCAATCACTTTGATTGATATGCTTACTGCTTATAACAAGCGCTAATTAAGACCAAACATTCAATTGTAAAGAAAGTATTATGAAAAATTTGCATAGAATAGTATTCGTACTCTTTGCCTTGATCTCTGTAGGTCTGGTGGCTTGGGCGATTGCTGTTGGTGCGTCGGCTCCTGAGTCGTCGAAGATCGCCAACGCTACTCCCCTTGTTCAGCAGTTCGATGAGGAGGGCAACGCGCTGAATACTGAGGAGGGCCTTCCTTTGCCCGTTCAGTCTTCAGCCGAGGGTATCGACGCATTGGCAACAGTGTTTGCCAACCAGTATAAGAACTCAGACGAGGGTATCCTCTATGGCGAGGCTTTGGAGGAGGCTAAGGCTAAGAAGGAGGAGAACATCAAGGTTATCCCTGAGTTGGAGGCTAAGGTTGCTGAATTGCAGGCAGGCTACGATGAGGCTGCTGCTAAGGTTAAGGAGCTTGAGGCTGTTAAGTACAAGTCAGGCGCACAGCGCAAGGCTTTGGAGGAGGCTCAGAAGGTTGTTGCTGAGTACACCAAGGTTGCTGACGAGCTTAAGCAGCGCAAGGATAACGATGAGGCTTGGGCAGAGAACATTCCCGCTTCTGAGGCTGCTATCGCTAAGGCTGCTGAGGAGGCTGAGAGCATGCGTTCTTTGGCTACCGCTATCAATGTTAACCTCTTGTGGTTCTACTTCTTGTTGGTATTTGCTATCGCATTCGTTGTGCTCAGCGCTATTCTCAACTTCTTCCAGAGCCGTGGTGGTCTTATGAAGACTGTCGTATCTTTGGTTGTTGTTGTCGCAGTTGTTGGCGTAGCTTACGCTTTGGCAGTATCTAACGGTTGGATGGATGGCAATGTACTCTACGATGTTAAGGGTTATCCCCTTGGTCTTGGTACTGACCCCGCTACCCGCACCGTATTTGGCGCATTTGAGTATATGACCGCTGATGTATGTATCCTCGTTGCTTACTTCGCATTCGCAGGTGCTGCTTTGGCTGCTATCTACTCAGCAGTTCGTGGTATTTTTAAATCGTAGTATCATTTATGGCAAGAGCAAAGAAAAAGGCTGGTGATATCAACTCCAGCTCAATGGCGGATATCGCGTTCTTGCTGTTGATCTTCTTCCTTGTGACCACTACGATGGATGTTGATACAGGTATGAAGCGTACGCTTCCTCCCTGGATTGACCCCACCGAGCAGCAGAACGATGTAGATGTTAACGAGCGTAATGTGCTCAAGGTTAATGTCTCGAAGAGCGGTATGATCATGGTTGGCACCGATGAGTACACCTCTGCCGACTTGCGTCGTACAGGCGAGCACTCGCGTCTTTCGCGTGAGACCTATATGTTCCTCGCTATGCCCGATCGTTCTAACAAGAAGGCTACCGAGATCAACGGTATGAACTACGATGTATCGGAGGGTCTGGTATCGCTTATGGCCGATGCTGAGACCAAGTATAAGGTATACCTACAGGTTCAGGACGAGCTTACGCACGCCTTCAACCTCTACCGTGATGATATCTCGGTTCAGGTATACGGTAAGAAGTATGATGAGCTCGACGAGATTCAGTCGCAGGCAATCCGTAAGGCAGTGCCTATGTCAATCTCAGAGGCCGAGCCTAACGATCAAACAAAGAAGTAATTATGGCAGTAATGGCAAAAAAGGGCAAGAGAGAAGTGCCCGCAATGTCGACCTCGTCGCTTCCCGATATCGTGTTCATGCTTCTGTTCTTCTTCATGGCAGCTACCACTATGCGTGAGGTTGATCCTCTCGTAACCGTGCAGATGCCTGAGGCACACGAGATCACCGAGCTCGACAAGAAGAATCTTGTAAACATTTGGATGGGTAAGCCCCTTAACGCTGCGGCTGGTGAGGATGCGCTGAAGATTCAGCTCAACGACCAGACCCGTGATGTTGAGGATATCCGCGAGTTTATCTCAGCTACCACCGTTACTAAGGGTGTTGGTCCTCGCGATATCGTTGTTAACCTTCGTGTTGACCAGGGTGCTACCGTAGGTAAGCTTACTGCTGTTAAGCAGGAGTTGCGTAAGGCAGATGCTATTAGTATCGCATACGCTGCTAAGGCTACCAATAACTAATCTCTGTAAATAGTGCGCCCAAGGCGCTCTATTATAAGCAAAACCCCGAGGCGTTGTCCTCGGGGTTTTCTTTTTGATACTAATGAGTAATTAGAAATTAGCAATGAGCAATAGTTGCAGGCGGAGAGCCTGCTACATCTTTACTCTTTGCTCTTTGAACTTTGCTCTCCACAAAAAAAGTGGTCATCGAGAAAGATGACCACTTTTTGGCAGTTTGCCTAAGGCTTGTTACGCCTTGAAGAGCTCGACATCCGAAGTCTCCGACTCGTTGATATAGGCGGCAGCCTCGGTAATCTTCTTTGTTGCGTACTTTACGAAGATCTTTGTGGGGTTGAGGTACTCGGCCTCCATCTCGCCAGCCTGACGAAGCATAATGTGCGAGAGGATGATGTAGCCGGCAATCTCCACCAAGCGGCGTGCGTGGAAATCTTTGTAGCCTGCGCACTCCTTGTCGAGAGCCTCGACACGAGCTACAACCTGCTCGTATACCTTGCGCAACTCAACGAGTTTCTCACCCATAGCCTTTGTTGCCTCGGTGCGCTCGTTCTCCTCGTAGCGCATAATCTGCTCGAGGTATGTGCCCTTGGTTACATGGTTGATAGCTGCCACTACCTGAAGCTGTGTAGTACCCTCGTAGATATTCATGATGCGGGCATCACGATATAGACGCTCACAAGCGTAGTCCTTCATATAGCCTGAGCCACCGTGAATCTGGATAGAGTCGTAGGCAACCTCGTTGGCATACTCCGACGAGAACATCTTGGCAAGAGGTGTGAAGCCATCGGCAAGACGGTTGTAGAACTTCATCTCCTGACGCTCCTCGGGCTCCAACGAGCGCTCCTCATTTGCAATATGGTTCAACTGCTTGTAGATATCCACAAAGCGGGCAGTCTCATAGAGCATAGCACGCGATGCGAGAGTCTTAGCCTCCATATTCTTAAGCATCTCAGCTACGGCAGCAAAATGAATGATGGGCTTGCCAAACTGCTCACGCTCCCCGGCATACTTCAATGCCTCGCGGTAGGCCGCCTCGCACAAGCCGGTAGACTGCGCTGCGATACCCAGACGCGCTGCGTTCATCAACGACATCACATACTTGATAAGACCCATCTTACGGTCGCCAACCAATGTTGCGGGGGCATTGTTGAATACAAGCTCGCAGGTGGGTGAGCCCTTGATGCCGAGCTTATTCTCGATACGGCGCACCTTAACGCCACCATCGCGCTTGTCGTAGATAAGCATCGAGAGGCCACGCGCATCCTTTGTGCCCTCCTCGGTGCGGGCAAGCACCAACGAGATGTCGCCATCGCCATTGGTGATAAAGCGCTTACAGCCGTTGAGACGCCATACGCCAGCCGTCTCGTCCCACGATGCCTTGAGCATCACGGCGCCAAGGTCCGAACCTGCATCGGGCTCGGTAAGGTCCATTGCGCAGGTCTCGCCAGCCGATACACGGGGCAAGAACTTAGCCTTAATCTCCTCGGTAGCGAACTCGTTGATTGTCTCGGCGCAATCCTGCAAGCCCCAGATATTCTCGAAGCCGGCATCGGCGCGAGCAACCATCTCGTTAGCCATAGCAAAGCAGGTAACGGGCATATTAAGACCATCGAAACGGCGGGGTAGTGTCATACCGCTGAGGCCAGCCTCGGTGAGTGCCTCGATATTGCGTACGGTGCCCGCAGCGTACTCCACATGGTCGTTTACCACGCGGGGGCCCTCGTGATCAACGCTCTCGGCATTAGCGGCGATAACCTCGCCACAAACATCGCCCACAATCTCCAAAACGCGACGATATGAGTCGAGAGCATCCTCGGTGTTGTGGGGTGCATAGTCGTATGTAGCAGCATCGGCAAAGTTGCGCTCCTTGAGCTCGATAATCCTCTTCATCATAGGATGATTGAGGTGATACTGCAAGTCTTTGTTATCCAAGAAAAAGTTTGCCATAGCCTTACTTTGAGTTCTGTTTGTAATACTTAATCATCTTGGGGATTACCTCCTCGACACTACCTGTGATAGCGTAGTCGGCAATCTTGTTGATAGGCGCAGCGGGGTCGGTGTTGATAGATACAATCATTGCCGAGCCATCCATACCTGCGGTGTGCTGAATCTGACCCGAGATACCGCAAGCGATATAGAGCTTGGGGCGAACAGTAACACCTGTCTGACCAATCTGGCGCTCGTGCTCCGTAAAGCCGGCATCGACAGCGGCACGCGAAGCACCTACCTCGCCACCCAATACCTCTGCGAGCTCGTGAACGAGCTTGAAGCCCTCCTTTGAGCCTACGCCGTAGCCACCAGCAACGATTACCGAAGCACCCTTGATGTTAATCTTGCGCTCCTCGATATGGCGCTCTACGATTCGCACTGCAAGGTCGGTGTCCTTAACCATAGGCTTCCAATCAATCTCGCGAACCTCGCCAGCAGCGGGTGTCGAGAGAGCCTCCTTGCGCATAACGCCCTCACGCACGGTAGCCATCTGGGGACGGCACTCGGGGTTTACGATGGTAGCGATGATGTTACCACCAAAGGCGGGACGAATCTGGTAGAGCAACGAGTCGTACTCCTTGCCTGTCTTGGGGTCTTTGTGCTCGCCGATAACAAGCTCGGTGCAGTCGGCAGTAAGACCGCTATGCAACGACGACGATACACGGGGTGCGAAGTCACGACCTACGGGTGTTGCGCCGAAGAGTACAATCTGGGGCTTCTCCTGCTCGATAAGACCCACCATAACAGCGGTGTGGGGCAGGGTGCGGAAGGGAGCGAAGATTTCGTCATCGGCAACCCATACGGTGTCAGCCCCATACTTTGCAAGCTCGGCATTGAGACCCTTTACGCCCTTGCCGATAACTACAGCCTCGAGCTTAACACCCAAGGTGTTTGCCAACTCGCGACCTTTGGTGAGGAGCTCAAGCGATACATCGGCTATCTCCTGCTCCTCTATCTCGATATATACAAATACATTATTCATACTCCTAAGGTGTTTGATTAACCGAGCGTGTGGCTCGCGATAAGTTCCTTCATCAACTCCTCGATGTCCTTATCCTCCGAGGTAAGGCTCTTTGCCTCCTTTGCCTGGAATACGACATTCTCAATCTTCTTTACCTTCGTAGGTGAGCCGCTCAAGCCCAACTGCTCGTAGTCGGGGTTTACATCTGCTGCTGCGAACTCCACGATGTGAAGATAGGGGCGTGCCTCGATAAAGCTCTGCTTCTCGCTGTCGGCAGTCGAAAGCTCCGAGGTGGCAAGGGCATACTTAAACTTCATCACACGCTTTGCGTTGCGGGGACGGCACTCCTTGGCCGATGAGTTTACGGTAATCACTGCGGGCAGGGGCGATACAACAACCTCTGAGCCACGCTCCAAGCGGCGCTTGATGGTAATCTCCTTGTCATCGATTGCTACAAGCTCCTCAGCGTATGTCACCTGTGGCATACCGAGCTTCTCGGCAACCTGAGGACCTACCTGTGCGGTATCGCCATCGATAGCCTGACGACCTGCAACGATGATGTCGGGGTTGATTTTACGAAGTGCGCACGATAGTGCGTACGATGTTGCGAGAGTATCCGAGCCAGCGAACTCCTTGCCCGAGAGCAAGTAACCGCCATCGGCGCCACGGAACATAGCCTCACGGATAACATCAGCAGCACGCTGAGGACCCATTGTGAGGATGTGTACGGTGGCGTTGCCTATTCTGTCCTTCATCTGAAGAGCCATCTCAAGGGCGTTAAGGTCCTCGGGATTGAAGATTGCGGCAAGAGCAGCACGGTTAACCGTGCCCTCTGGAGTCATGGCGTCCTTGCCCACATTGCGTGTGTCGGGCACCTGTTTTGCCATAACTACGATTTTCGTTACCTTTTCCATAACTTCTTTATTGTTGTATGTTTCTTTCCTCTTTATCCTTTCGCTTTGCGAAATCGTCGCAAAGATACGAATTTTTGTCTAAATTGTTCTTAAAATCTAAGTTAATTTGCTCAATCATTTCGTAATTGGCTGAATATCAGCGCTAAGTCAATTCGTGGTATTTTTCTCTTTTTCTCTTTGCCGCGCTGTTCGTTTAGAAATATCTGTCATCGGTGATGTCTATGCCGATACGCTTGTAGCAGTTTAAGATGTTGTAGGCGCAGACCTCGGCACGGAAGCGCGTTACATACTCCTTGCCTCGCCGAATCATCTCTTGGCGTAGCTCCTCGTTGTTTAGCACAAGGTCTATCTTCTCGGCAAGTTCGTTGCTGTCGTTTGGCGTGATATATATCGAGTGGCTACCTCCCGCCTCCTCGTGGCTTGAGCCCTTGGCTGCAATCACGGGCGTACCTACCGACATCGCCTCGACGATAGGCGTGCCGAAACTGGCGTGTAGCGAGGGGTATACCAAGGCGGTTGCGCCACGATATAGCGCTGCAAGCTCCTCGTTGTCAATATTATGCAGCAGGTGCAGGCGCTTCTCTATCGCTGCGCTGCGTGCCTGACGGCGTATGCGGTTGGTGTAGCTTGTGCGACGACCTACGGCCACAAGGTGAATCTCGTAGTCGAGCTTATCCATAGCATCGATAATAGCGCTTATATTGCGCCTTTCGTGCTGTGCGCCAACATTGAGGATATACTTTTCGGGAAGCTCATACTTTGCTCTAACCTCTGCCACACGCTCATCGCTGATGGGTGCGCCGTAGATAGGGTTGTAGCCAGGGTAGATAACATCAATCTTCTCGCCGTCGATATCCAAGTACTTGATAATATCGCGCTTAGTGCTCTCGCTTACGGCAATAATACGGTCGGCACGACGACAAGTAGAGCGCATTGCGATAAGGTTAAAGAGGCGCTTAAAGGGAAGAATTGATGTGGGGTGGCTCACAAAGTGCATATCGTGCACCGTGACTACGCTGCGGATATCCCTCTTGCCAAGACCTAAGGGCAGACGATTATCTAAGCCGTGGAATAGCTCTACATCGCCCCTCTGGGCATCGTGCGACAGACGCCATAGGCGCCATAGCCCCGAGAACTTGCGCCACAACGAACCATCGGGCTCCATAGACTCTACATTGGGCAGACGGTCCAGAGTATCGTACGATTGGTTGGGCTGGCGCTTCGGAGTGTACATTCTGAAGTAGGTATTCTCCGAGCACGCCTTCGACAACGCCTCAATCACAAAGCAACTGTAGTTGCCTCGCCCTGTGATATTGTCGTTCGCCTTCGTGGCATCAAAGCCTATGGTATGAGTGCGCTTCATATTTATATATGCGTATACGCGCGAGCGCGCGAATTGTGCAAATGTACTTATTTTTCGATGAACTGCCAAATATCCAGCCCATTTTTATGGTCGACAATCCGATTTTTTGAGCTAATTTCCGCTACCTTTTACTAACGATTTACTAACCCTTTTCCCGTTCTTTGAGCTCTTTTTGCCCTCTGAAACCCTAATTTTCCGAAATTTTCGCTATATCGTAAAGATGTCAAAATCAGCGTTCTGGTTGCCTCTGAGGGGGATTTATAAAAATAATTAAATAAATTATTGAAAATTTTTAA
>JAGBYO010000134.1 GCA_017628735.1 Alistipes sp.
ACCGTCAGAACCGGAATCTGAAATTCTATCCATTAAACTATAGGGGCAGAAGGACTGCAAATTTAGTCATTTTTGATGATTTCGCCACATTATAGGACATTATTCCGTAATGTGGCGAAAGTTTTGTCTGCCTTAATGGATTATTTGTAATTTTGCAGCATGAAGAAAGCTTATGTATTCCCTGGTCAGGGTTCACAGGCCGTAGGTATGGGCAAGGACATCTATGACAATGTGCCCGTAGCAAAGGAGATGTTTGAGAAGGCTAACGAGATTCTCGGTTTCCGCATCACAGATATTATGTTCTCGGGCACTCCCGAGGAGCTAAAGCAGACAAAGGTTACGCAGCCCGCAGTATTCCTCCACTCTGTAATTTTGGCTAAGGCGTTGGGTGTAGAGCCCGATGCTGTTGCTGGTCACTCACTTGGCGAGTTTTCGGCATTGGTCGTAGCTGGTGCCTTGTCGTTCGAGGACGGCTTGAAGCTCGTGTCGAAGCGCGCTATGGCTATGCAGAAGTGCTGCGAGCAGCAGCCTGGCGGTATGGCTGCCGTGTTGGGTCTCGACGATAAGACCGTAGAGGATGTCTGCGCAGCGGTAGATGGCGTGGTCGTTGGTGCTAACTACAACTGTCCTGGTCAGCTCGTTATCTCGGGTGCTGATGCTGCCGTGGATGAGGCTTGCGCCAAGCTTAAGGAGGCTGGTGCTCGCCGTGCATTGCGCTTGCCCGTAGGTGGTGCGTTCCACTCACCCCTTATGGAGCCTGCACGCCAGGAGTTGGAGGCAGCGATTGCCGAGGCGGAGTTTATGACACCCTCGTGCCCTGTATATCAGAATGTAGACGCTCAGCCCTACACCGATGCTGAGTCTATTAAGAAGAACCTTATCGCACAGCTCACCGCTCCCGTGCGCTGGACACAGATTGTCGAGAAGATGCTCGCCGATGGCGTTACAGAGTTCACCGAGGTAGGTCCCGGCACCGTACTTCAGGGCTTGGTAACAAAGGTTAGCCGTGATGTTAAGGCAGAGTCGAAGTCGACGCTATAAAGAGCAAAGTTCAAAGAGCAAAGAGATTTTTATAAACACAGTTCCTTATCTTTCATCTTTGCTCTTTCATCTTTCATCTTAAAAAAATGAGCAGAGAACACCCTCTGCTCATTTTTATTGTGTCGTTTCACCGCCCAATATGGTCGTTTCGCCGATTGCCCCAAAAAGGCCAAAACAAGCCCCTTGTAAAATATAACTCATTGATTGGCACGCAGTTTGCCGTAAGCTGCCGAGTATTTTCGGTGGGCAAACAGCACAAATGGGCAAACATCAGATATTTTGCAGATTAGAATTATTGTCGTATATTTGCAATAGAAAAAATTTATTAACTAAAAAATTTGTACTGCCTATCGGAAAATTTCTGCTCTTGAACTAACTTAAATATTAGAGAGTATGAACGCGAATGTGAATCTATTGAGCGACCGTGTATTGCTTAATAATTACCTTTCGGGAGATAGGAGTGCTATATCTGAGCTTATCGAGCGCCACAGTCAGCGTGTGCGCAGCTATATCGCGATGATGGTCAAGGACGACGACATCGCCGACGATATCTTCCAGGAGACATTCATCAAGGCCGTAAAGGTTATCGACGAGGGGCGCTATACCGACTCAGGTAAGTTCTTGTCGTGGGTGTTGCGTATCGCACACAACCGTGTACTCGACCACTTCCGTCGCGAGAAGCACAACCGCACCATCAACGAGAAGGAGGCGGGCTACGATATGTTCTCTACTATCAAGCTCTCGGAGGGCTCTGTCGAGGATAGTATGGTGATGAGCGAGATGCAGGCGACCATCCGTTCGCTTGTTGTGGCACTTCCCGCCGAGCAGCGCGAGGTGGTTGAGATGCGCTACTATGCAAAGCTCTCGTTCCAGGAGATTGCCGACGAGACGGGCGTAAGCATCAACACCGCTTTGGGTCGTATGCGCTATGCGCTAATCAACCTGCGTAAAATGATTGCCAAAAAGCAGATAGTGTTGAGTTGTTAGTTTTTAGTTGTTAGAGTATTTCTAAAAACTTTTAACCCTCCACGCAATATTACGCCATAGGGCAGCGTTAGATAGTCAAACAAACATCTAACAGAGAGTTGCCTATGGGGGAAATTGACACGAAACTTTTGAAATTATTGGCTGAAGATGAGCTCTTTATGAGCGAGGTGGTACAGAACGACCACGAACTGCTAATGTTGGATAGCTACCTCCTCGATATCCTTTAAGCCAAAATGTGATGGGCTAACCTTGAACGGGGTTAGCCCTTTTTGGTTGCTCAGCGTTCGACACTCGCAAAACTTATTATACACCCACTCCGAGATATAGCCGACTGGGGGCGGAGGGGGAGTTTTCATTTTCATTTTTTCATTTTCCCTATGTTTTTGAAAAAATGAAAAAGTAATAATATCAATATCATTATGAATAATATATAT
>JAGBYO010000135.1 GCA_017628735.1 Alistipes sp.
GTATAGAAGAATTGCGAGTAAAAGAGATTCTCAAAGAGAGGGGAATGAAGATGTATGAATTAGCGAAGATGATGAATATTGCTCCCGAGAGCTTAACTCGTGCATTGCAACGCAACCCACAATATACAACACTTAAGACGATTGCTGATACACTCGGAGTGTCCGTTCGAGACTTATTCAAAGGAGAAGACTCACAAGTATCTAACAACGAGATGTATGGCTGCATCTTCTATAACGGCAAGATGCACACTTTTAATAGTCGTGCGGAGATAGATAAGTTTTTAGTGGAAAACAAATAGCATTGCTAATAATGTAAATAATAATGGCGACCATTTTCGGTCGCCATTATCATTTTACGCTTGCTTCTTATATGTTATAGCGGCAAGAGTGTTGAATAAAATAACAAAGATACCCAGAGCGGCAAAGTTGTGCCATAGTTCTACGAATGTCGTTCCCTTCAAATATACGGCACGCATAATCTCGATATAGTAGCGTGGAGGCAGTATTATTGTAAAATTCTGCGCCCACTCGGGCATTGAACTAATCGGTGTAAGCAGACCGCTCAACAGCATAAAGATTATGATGAAGAAGAACATAACAAACATCGTCTGCTGGATATTATTCGATAGGTTAGCCACAGCAACACCAAATCCAGAAAAGCCAAGAATAAAGAGAATGGTGGCGAGATAGATATTACCCAATGAGCCAATGGGTGTCAGGTCATAGACAATCCACGCAACGACCATTGCCACACTAACCACAAAGAGTCCAATCAGCCAAAAGGGTATAAGCTTTGCGAGGATAAAGGTAAATCTACCCACCGGAGTAACATTTATCTGCTCAATAGTTCCGTTCTCCTTCTCTATGACGATGTTTACCGCCGAGAGGAATCCGCATATTAGGATGAGGAGCATAATCATCAACGCTGGTATCATCAAATGGCGATAGTTCAGCGTTGGGTTATACCTATTCTGCACTACAACAAAGTCAGATGTCTGCTGCATACACTGCTCGCTCATATATTTCGATAGTGTTGAGCCAATAGTTTGAACAAGATATTGACTACCAAGCGAACCCTTTGTAGCATTAACGGCATTGGCAGATATATCCAACTTTTGTGGGTCAATAGATGTCATATCTCGCTCAAAATCCTTGGGTATTAGCAAAATCACATCAACCTCGCAATCCTCCAATAGCGCCATAGCCTCACCGTGTGTCGTTGGCTCGTCATTGAGCGTGAAATATTCAGCAGCACGAATATCGCTTGTTATACGGCGGGATAGCGAAGAGCCATCTTCATCGATAATCGCCACACTGACATTACGGACATCCATTGTCGTTACCCACGGCATAACCAGCATTACCATCACCGGAAAGACGATGATGAGCTTAGGGAGAAATGGATTACGGAATATCTGCGTAAACTCCTTCTGTATAAGTATAAATAACTGTCTCATAATAGACTATTCGAGTTTGTCTTTGAACTTTTTAAGAGATACACCCATCAGCACAAAGGTCATAAATATCAATATAGCGACCTCCTTAACCACAGCCGACAGCGGAAGTCCCATAATCATCATCTTGCGTATAGCTTCAATATACCATCGGGCAGGTACGATATATGGCAATGGTTTCAATACGGTTGGCAAATTCTCTAATGGAAATACCATTCCCGAGAGCATCATCATCGGCAGCAGCATCACCATTGCAGATATTAGCAACGCCACAACTTGCGAGGAGGCAAGCGTAGATACAAGCAATCCCAATGCAAGGGCGAGGATTAGATATATTAACGAGATAAAGACTATTCCACCCAAACCACCACTCATAGGCACGTCAAGCAGGTAGTGAGCAATAAGCAGGATAGTTGCAAGATTGATGCACGAGATGACGAAGTATGGAATCATCTTGGCAAGGATAATCTTGATTGGGCGTACTGGTGACACGAGCAATACCTCCATTGTTCCCATCTCCTTCTCTCGCACGATTGACACCGAGGTCATCATTGCACATATCAAGATAAAGATAAGTCCCATAATGCCAGGCACAAAGTTATACGCCGACTTCATCTGTGGATTGTAGAGCAGATGTAGATTTAGCAACTCCTGTCGTGAATGGTCTGTCGATACTACATTTTGCAGATATACTGCACCCGTTTGTGCAATGTTTGTATTCGAAGCATCGAATATAAATTGTATTGCAGGGTGAGTATCTATACCCTCAGCCCGCTGTGCTATCAGATGCTCATAGTCCTCATCAAAAACCACAACAGCATCAGCCTTACCACTGCGCAGCACCTTGTCTATATCGATACTGCTATCGTAGTCGACAACCGTAAAATATGGATTGTTTGCGAGCCTTTCGACTACTTGTCTTACACCCTCCGTGCGATTAGGAGCGACTATTGCCACATTGAGATTATTCACCTCGGTAGATATGGCAAAGCCAAAGAGTATCATCAGCACTACGGGAATAAGTAGTACAATCATCATCGTACGCACATCTCGCAAGATGTGCAACGACTCCTTTTTTACAAACGAAAGAAAATTATTTCTCATAATGCCTACTCTCCTCGCTTTGCACCACGAGCCAGGATGCGGAAGACCTCATCCATAGACTCTGCGGCAAATTGTTCTTTAAGGCGTGCTGGGGTGTCAAGCGCACGCACCTCGCCATCAACCATAATGGATACTCGAGAGCAGTACTCCGCCTCATCCATATAGTGTGTCGTGACAAATATCGTTGTGCCACCATCGGCAGCCTCATATATCATCTCCCAGAACTGGCGTCGTGTGATTGGGTCTACACCGCCCGTAGGCTCATCCAAAAAGACCACCTTGGGGCGATGAATCGTCGCCACAGCAAACGATAACTTCTGCTTCCAACCGAGTGGTAAAGAGCCTACAAGGGTGTTACGCTCCGATGAGAAGTTGAGCCTTTCGAGGGCTTCGGCGGCACGCTTTTCGGTCTCGGCTTTTGAGAGTCCATATATACCCGCAAATAACCTGATATTCTCCCATACTGTCAGGTCGTTGTATAATGAAAACTTCTGACTCATATAGCCGATATGGCGCTTTATCTGCTCACCTTCACGCATAACATCCCAACCTGCCACCGTACCACTGCCCGAAGTAGGATAACTCAAACCGCAGAGCATACGCATAGCCGTAGTCTTACCAGCACCATTAGCACCCAAGAAACCGAAAATCTCACCTCGCTGAACATCAAACGATATGCGATTAACGGCAGTGAAGTCACCAAAGCACTTGGTTAGTTCTTTGACAGATATTATATAGTCACTCATTGCTTCATCAGTTTAATAAACATATCCTCAATCGAAGGCTTGGTAGGTTCAATATGCAAACCTTTAACCTCGACAAGCTCAGCTTTGAACTGCTCAACATCGAACTCTGCATCAGCTATCATATGGTGTGCCTCACCAAACGGGTAGCACTCTCGAACACCATTTGCTTTGCGAGCCGCAAGAAGTAGTTGGTACATATTGTCACCCTTGATAGCGTATAACGACGAGTCAAAACCTGCAACAATATCGGTTGGGGTATCTATACCCAAGATGCGACCCTCGTTGCACAGCGCAATTCTATCGCATCGTGAAGCCTCGTCCATATATGGCGTTGATACAAGGATGGTTATGCCTCGCTGTTTAAGGTCGGCAAGCATATCCCAAAACTCACTTCGTGATACGGCATCCACTCCCGTTGTTGGCTCATCCAAAAATAGCACGCTTGGGCGATGTATAAGGGCACACGATAGTGCGAGCTTCTGCTTCATACCACCCGAGAGTTTCCCTGCTCTGCGAGTTTTGAATGGTTCGATTTGACGATAGATGGGTGCTACAAGGTCGTAAGAGTCTTCCACCTTTACGCCAAACAGAGCAGCAAAGAAGTTCAAATTCTCCTCTACTGTCAAGTCTTGGTATAGCGAGAAACGCCCAGGCATATATCCCACACGCTCACGAATGGCGTGATAATCCTTCACAATATCGAAGCCATCGACCTCTGCGCCTCCTTCATCGGGATTAAGCAGTGTGGCAAGCACTCTAAAAAGCGTAGTCTTGCCTGCTCCATCGGGACCGATAAGACCAAACAGTTCGCCCCGTTTGACATCGAAAGAGATGCCATCAAGTGCCTTTACCTTGCCAAAACTCTTCGATATGTTTTCAACTTTTATAGCTGACATAGTGTGGTAGGTTTATAATTTCACCTCTCCTGCAAGACCAATTTTTAGGCGACCATCATTCTTTACGGCAATCTTTACTGCATAGACGAGGTTTGCTCTCGTATCTTTGGTCTGAATACTCTTTGGTGTAAACTCGCTCTCGGCAGAAATCCACGCTACACGCCCCTTGTAGTCATATTGTTCATCACCACCGAAGTCAGCAGTAACAGTCACCTCATCGCCCAAATTCACTTTTGCCAACTGTTCCGATGTGAAGTATGCACGAAGATAGATGTTGTCAAGGTCGGCAACCTTCATCAATGGCTTGCCCGCAGCGGTAAACTCTCCCGCCTCGGCATACTTAACCAATACCGTTCCCTCAACTGCTGACGAGATGCGACACTTTGCAATGCGGTCATCAAGGGCTGCAATCTGTGTTTCGAGTGCTGCGGCATTGTTGTTAATGGTCGATGTGTTGTTGTCGATTGTAGAGAGGGCTGCCGATAACTGACCTTCTAGGATATCAATCTGTGCCTCGATGTCATCACGCTGTTTGGTCGTGGCTGCGCCATCACGCAACATATTCTCGACACGCTGCAACTCCGCACGCTGTTTTGCTACCTGACTGCGCAACGATGCCACCTGCTTTTCCTTGTCGGGGCGACTACTTAAAAGTGCCATTTGCTGAGCCTTTAACTGCTCTCGTTGCAGATGTAGTTGGAGGCTATCAATAGCACCAACCACACTATTTGCCTCAATCGCTTCTCCTTCTAGAACATCAAAATTTAAGATTCTCCCCGAAGCCTCTGCTGATATGATTACCTCTGTTGCCTCGAATGTGCCTTGTGCATCATAATTTGCTTTGTCACTGCACGATACAGCAATCATCGCTGCAAGAATATATATAACTCTTTTCATAATCTATATTATTGATTTAATGTTGTTCTTAATCTGTAAATGGCTTGTAATAACTCTATCTCGTGTGTGCTACGGTTGAGTGTAGCGGTTGTTTCGTCTGCTATTTTACGAAGCAAGTCGGTGGCATCTATAACGCCATTCTCCAATCTCGACTCCGCAGCCATACGCACCGAACGGCGTAGCTCGACAATGCGATTATCATCCTCAATTGCACTACGCAAACGAGCAATCTCACCGTCATCCTGTGTGGTCTGCATCTCTGTGTTAAATAGGAATACATCACGTTGCACGGCAATCTGTCGCTCTGCTGCGTCCAACTTGCTGATGTTGTTCTTCTTGGTGTAGAACGCTCCTATATTCCACGACATACGCACACCAACAATAGCATTGAGTGTCCACTCTGACGACACCATACTCTTGAACATATCCAATCCTGGGTATCCATAATAGCCCTGCGCAAAGGCACTGAATCGAGGCATTACTGATGCATCTATCGCCTTGCGCTGTGCAGCGAGCTTGTCGCTTTGAGCCTCAAACATCGCAAGCTCTGGGCGTGCTGATGTGCGACTTGCTACATCGACCATCGCAGGGCGAGTGAGTGTTTTGTCTGTGAGTGGCTGCCCAATAAAGACCTCTAACATTCGTCGATAACTTGCTCGTGAAGCCTCTACCTGGCTGAGTGTCTGACAGGCGGTGAGCAGTTCTGCCTCGACAGCATCAACATCCGATTGCATCGCTACACCATTTCTATAATATGTACGCATACGATTGAGGTTGGCATCCAAAACCTCAATGAGTGTTTCGGTCTGTGCAACACGCTCATCAAGTAGGAGTATGCCAAAGTAGAGATTTTGGATGCGTGATTGTAAGTCGTAGAGCGACACATCCACACGACTGCGCTCCACAGCAGCCTCCGCCTCTGCAATCTCACGATTAGCCCTTGACTGACCACCATCCCAAATATTCTGTGATACATCAATCGCCACCTTGTATTGGTCTTTGCGAATACCCGACATATCCAAACCGTTGGCAGCAATCATCTGATTAAATGCCTCTGGGTAGGTAGGCGTTGCAGATTGATAGGTGGCTTGCCCCGAGAGTACCACCTGTGGAATCCAAGCACGAGCAGCATTCGAGATGTTATACTGCTCCGTCTCGGCTATTAGGTCGTATTGCCTAATCTCGGGATAGTGTTCTTGTGCCAAACCGCAACACTCTTCGAGCGTCTGTGCCCGAGCGACAAGTGCCGTTAGCGTCATCAATAATAATAAAAAAGTCCTTTTCATAGCCTCTATATCTTTTTGATTCTCTGCATAATTAGTTTGATGTTCTCCGCTTTGCGCTGTGCTAAAAAGGTTTCAAGAACTTGCTTATTATCTCCTACCATGTTCTCTACCATATTTGCCATTACCGATGGAAATATGTTGAGCGATAGAATGGATTGAAACAGCAATAATACATTGAACTGCTCAACCTCACCTCTTGCTGCCACCTCATCAACCTCTCCCTGTAAGTCTGTGATAATATGGAAGAATCCTTCAATTTTTGACCTAAATAGTTCGCACCTCTCTCTGTTCGGCAATACCTCATTTATCAGAAATTTAGGCAGGTCTGGGTTCGCCATTACAAAATCGAAATGAATTGATACAGCCTCCTCTATGCGCTTAACCAATGGAAGGGAGCCGTTGCCAAAAAGATGAGTCATTAGAGGAACTATCTCCTCCATCTTTTTGTCTATAATTCGCTCAAAGAGTTGCTCTTTGGTGCGGAAGTAGTAGTGTAGCATTGCGTGAGTCACCCCTGCTGCTTTTGCTATTGATGTTGTTCTTGCGCCATCGTATCCCTTCTTCAGAAACTCCTGTTCAGCTGCTTCAAGTATCAGATATTCTTTGCTTTGTGCTATTTGTTCACTCATTTTTTAGATGTTAATTTTACGGTTTAACAAAATCGTTTAACAAAACTGTTAATGTAAAGGTACGAATATTTTTTAATAGTGCAACTATTTTCAATCTATTTTTCGGAAATAGTTATAGCTTAATATTGATAGCAAACAATTCTTTGAATAATTCGAATACAGAAAACGGCAGTCGCAATTAAGTGGCTGCCGATTTTTCTGAATACACCTCAACTTTGAATACACTTATTAGCTCTAATCCAATAATGCAACAGCCGCACTTTGCTGTTTATTCTTCATTGAGTTGTGGTAACGATGAAATGCCTTTGACCCCGCAGTGTGACCACTCATCGTACAAATGATATTATCGGTTACACCTTGCCCTACAAGTGTGTCAATAAACGAACTACGAGCAAATTTACTCATCGCCAATTCATATAATGGTTTGAACTCGGCTTCATCGTAGGCATTATACACCACAACTGTACGGTCTAACCCTGCTTTCTGAAACACCTTTTTAAGATTGTCATTGTAGGTTTGCGAATGTTTGGGGAAATCAAACAACGGCATCTTTGGATGTGTATCAGCCACTCGATATTTCTCGACAATCTCCAATGCCCGTGATGATAGAGGAATACGACAAGCTATACCCGTTGCATCTTTTGTTTTCCGATAGATGTCTTTCTCTTGGCATACGCATTACGATGAATGCCGTACGAGCGATTGCCATCTGCTTTGTAAGCTTCAACCGCACTCCCGAACCACGCATTTTTCTGAGCTGAATATCCTGTATAGTAATGAATGGTCGCACCTTTATTTATCTTGATTAAAGCACTGATTTGATAATAAGGCTCTGTGCTTACAGCCTTCTTCGACACATAGACATTCTTCTTAATGTCTAATCTAAACTTAATAGAATACTGCATAATATTTAATTATTTTGTTAAACATTATGCGTTTCACATTAGAAAGTAAAGTAAAAATTTAGACGCTGGCGTAAATTTTGATTTTTACGCCCATTTTTTCGTTTTTGTTGCGATGTTTAACGAACTTTAACGAAGTTGAAAACACCATTTAAGTTGTGCCCAAAACGAATTCCGATGCTTAATGATGTCTAACAACCTCCAAATTCCCCCACGCTTCAGACCTCTAAAATCCCCTCTACACAGCTGTGTGGAGGGGATTTACTTTTTTTACGCCTAAAAAACAGACTCCTATGCGTAGTAAAGGCGAACAGCTGGGGTACTAATTGAATTCTACATCGGAGCTGCTTGATACATCCCAATGCACTATTTGAGGATTTCCCTTGATGTGGATATCAGACCCGCCTGATGCTGTTAGCGAGAGCGTCTTATTGGCAACAACATAAACATCCGAGCCCCCAGATGCGATGATCGTAACATCGTCGGCCTCCAGCTGGCCACACTCCACATCTGAGCCTCCCGACACCTCGATACTCAGTTGTTGA
>JAGBYO010000136.1 GCA_017628735.1 Alistipes sp.
AACTACCGCAACGCTCTCAACCGCTACAACGAGGCGCTGGAGCACGACACGACGAAGTATGAGTCGTTGTACAACCGTGCCAACGCCTACCTGCAGAATATGCTTACCAACCGTGCCGACACCACGCTGAAGGGCGAGGTGGCAAACACCCTATTCGAGCAGATTGCTGCCGACGAGCTACTGCCAAAGGAGAAGCGTGCCGAGGTGTTGCGCAACTTGGGCGAGGGACTATTTTTGCAACAGAACTATGAGGCTGCACTCAACTCGTTCCGTGAGTCGCTGAAACTAAACCCTGCAGATAGAGAGGTTAAGCACAACTATATCCTCACCAAGCGCATTGTCGACCAGAAGCGTCAGCAACAGCAGCAGAACGAGCAGAACAACCAAAATCAGCAGAATCAGGACAATCAGCAAAACCAAGACCAGAACCAAAATAACGAGGGCAACAACGACCAGAACCAAGACCAACAGCAGAATCAAGACCAAAACCAGCCCGAGAACAACGAGAATAACCAAGACAAGAACGACAACCAAAATAACGAGGGCGACAACAACCAAAACGAGAAGCCCGAGAACGAGAACGATAATGGCGACCAGAAGGGTGATGAAGATGAGCAGGAGGGTGAGGCTCCACCGCCAAGTGGCATAAGCCGTGACGAGCAGGAGCGAATGCTTGATGCTATTCAGGCTCAGGAGGATAAGACCAACGAGAAGCTGAAAGAGGGCGAGAAGGCCTATATCATTCCCGGTAAGAAAAATTGGTAATTATGAACTTTTTACACCCCAACATATTGTGGTTGGCGCTGATAATTCCACTTATCGCCGCCCACTATATCTGGCAGGGCAGAAAGGGCGCTGCGCTCAATGTTACGACCATTCGTGGCCGTGCTCCTCGCACCTTGCGCTACTATCTGCGGCATCTGCCTATCGTGCTACGACTCACTGCCTTAGCACTCCTTATCGTTGCCCTTGCCCGCCCCGTAGAGGAGCATAGCGAGCAGGAGGTAACAACCGAGGGTATCGACATCGTCTTGTCGATGGATATATCGTCGTCGATGCTTGCCCGCGACTTTCAGCCCGACCGCCTAACAGCCGCCAAGCAGATCGCATCGGAGTTTGTAGGCGAGCGACACGGCGATAGGCTTGCTGTTGTGGCATTCGCAGGTGAGTCGTTCACGCAGTGTCCGCTTACCACCGACCAATCTACCGTGCAGACACTCCTCGCTCGTCTGCGTAGCGGTGTTATCGAGGATGGTACGGCCATCGGCAACGGCCTTGCAACAGCAATAAATCGCCTGAGAGAGAGTAGCGCAAAATCTAAGGTTGTCGTACTGCTCACCGACGGCGTAAATAATCGCGGACAAATATCGCCACTTATGGCTGCCGAGATAGCCAAGGATATGGGTATCAAGGTCTACACCATCGGCGTAGGTCGCAAGGGCCAGGCACCCTATCCTGCGGTCGATATGTTTGGCAACCAGACGATGGTAATGGCCGATGTGGAGATTGACGAGAAGCTACTTACAGAGATCGCCACGATGACCGGCGGTAAATATTTCCGTGCCGAGAACAACAACGCCTTGGCCGAGATTTACGATGAAATCAACCTAATGGAGCGTAGCGAGGTGCAGGTTACCGAACACCTACTCTACGAGGAGCTATTCCTCAGTTGGCTAATCTTAGCGATACTTGTTTTGGTTGCTGAATTTGCACTCAGCTACCTGATACTTAACCGATTACCATAGTTTTAGAGATGGATATTTTTGAATTTGCATACCCCGAACGACTTATCTACTTAGCCGTTGTGCCCGCCCTGTTTTTGGTCTATTGGGCTGTGGTGGCTATGCGCCGTCGTCGCCTTAAGAGGTTTGGCGATAGCGCTACCTTGGCAGAGCTTATGCCCGAGAGGTCGGTAGCTCGCGGTTGGATTAAGATTTCGTTGTTGGCGGTTGCCGTCATCTTCCTCACACTCGCCGCTGCCCGCCCACGCACAGGCTCGAAGTTGCGTACCGTAGAGACCGAGGGCAGAGAGATTATGCTTGTTGTCGATGTCTCGAACTCGATGCTTGCCGAGGATATCGAGCCAAGCCGTATGGAGCGCACACGCTACGCCATATCGCGCTTGGTCGAGAGCATGAAGGAGGATAGAGTGGGCGTTGTGGCATTTGCTGGCGAGGCAGAGGTGCTGCTGCCCATCACCTCGGACTATAAGATGGCGGAGTCGAAGGTCCGTAGCCTATCGCCCTCGATAATTCGCAACCAAGGTACCGACATAGGTGCTGCGTTGGAGCTTGCAACGCTCTCGTTTACAGCGTCGAGCAAGAGCAACCGCGTCATTATCCTTATCACCGATGGCGAGGCCCACGACGAGGGGGCTATTGCTGCTGCGGAGGTGGCAGCCAAGGAGGGCATCACCATATGCGCTATCGGCATCGGCACCCCCGAGGGCGAGACCCTCAAGATTGGTGGCCACTATATCGAAGACGAGGAGGGAAATATGGTCGTAACGAAGCTCAACGAGGAGCTTCTGCAACAAGTTGCTGCCGCCACCGAGGGCATCTACACACGCTCACGCAACGAGGATTTCGGTCTTCAAGGTATTATCGAGAAGCTCGACGAGATTGAGGCTGAGGAGTTCACCGAGCGCATCTTCGACGAGTACGAGGAGCAGTATCAGTGGTTCTTGGGTGTTGCTATCCTATTCCTCGCTATCGAGGCTGTGGTGCTCTCGCGCCGTAACCCTATGCTTCGTGGCGTGAAACTTTTTGAAGGAGAAAGATAACTACTAACAAATTAAAAAAAGGGAGGTTTTATAAATTAGGTCGAGTTGATTTTGAAGATTATTTTGATTCAGATTTCTAATTTCTTCCGCAAGGCGCAATGCGAGCATTGTAACTCAAGGAAAAATTAGAAATATGCCAAAATAAATTCAAAAGCAACCGAAATAGAATCTTCCGACAACGAAAACTTATTTACTAATTTATAAAACATACCTTAGAATTATGAGCATTAGAGATTTGAAGCCCCAGCTTATCTGGGAGCAGTTTGATGACATCTGTCAGGTGCCTCGCCCCTCGAAGAAGGAGGGCAAGATTATCGCTTGGCTTCAGGAGTGGGCTAAGAAGCACAACTTCGACTACCAGACCGATGAGACAGGCAATGTTGTTATCCGCAAGGCTGCAACAAAGGGCTTTGAGGGTCGCCCCGCAGTGATTCTCCAGTCGCACATGGATATGGTATGCGAGAAGAACTCAGATGTAGAGTTCGACTTCGAGAACGACCCTATCCAGCCCTGGATTGATGGCGAGTGGGTTAAGGCTAAGGGCACCACACTTGGTGCTGACTGCGGTATCGGTATGGCTGCTGCGTTGGCAATATTGCTCGATGACAGCCTTGAACACCCCGCTATCGAGGCACTCTTCACCGTTGATGAGGAGACAGGTCTTACTGGCGCTTTCGGCCTTGGTGAGGGTATGCTTACGGGCAAGTATCTTGTAAACCTCGACTCGGAGGACGAGGGCGAGCTGTTTATCGGTTGTGCGGGCGGTATCGACACTGTGGCAACTATGGATTACGACAAGGAGGAGGCTCCTGAGGGCTACGCCTTTGTTCGCTTGGAGGTTGGCGACCTTCTTGGTGGCCACTCAGGCGATGATATCGACAAGGGCCGTGGCAACTCGAACAAGCTCCTTGCTCGCTTCCTCTACAACGCTGCCGACACCTTCCAGATTGCTTTGGCAAAGTTCGATGGCGGTAACTTGCGCAACGCTATTCCTCGTGAGGCATACGCTATCGTAGGTGTTCCCGCCGAGGCGAAGGAGGATTTCGAGGAGCGCTTCTTGGAGTTTGGTCAGGAGCTTATGGAGGAGTTCAAGCACACCGAGCCCCGTATGCGCTTCACCGTTAACGATGTCGATGAGAAGGTTACGGAGGTAATGTCAAATGATGATATGTGCGCTCTGCTCATCACCATCGTGGGCTTGCCCAATGGTGTTTTGGCAATGTCGTTTGCCGTTCCGGGTCTTGTTGAGACCTCGTCGAACCTCGCATCGGTAAAGTTCAACACCGAGGAGGGCAAGGTGACTATCACCACCTCGCAGCGTTCGTCTGTTGAGAGCGCCAAGCTCTATGCAGCACAGACTATCGAGTCGGTATTCTTCCTCGCAGGCTTCGATGTAGAGCACTCTGATGGCTACCCCGGTTGGTCACCCAACCCCGATTCGAAGCTCTTGGCAACCACCGTTGAGTGCTACCGTAACCTCTTCGCCACTGAGCCCAAGGTGCGTGCTATCCACGCTGGCTTGGAGTGTGGCTTGTTCCTCGAGAAGTACCCCCACTTGGAGATGGTGTCGTTCGGTCCTACACTCCGTGGCGTACACTCGCCCGACGAGCGCCTTGAGATTTCGACTGTCGATAAGTTCTGGAAGCTCCTCGTCGAGCTACTAAAGGTTATCGACTAACAAAGAAGACCGCCGAGGCGGTCTTTTTTTTAGTTTTTAGTTATTAGTTGTTAGATGGGCGCTAAAGATAAGCGCAGTCGATAGAGAAGTTAGGGAATTTAAAGAAGTTAGGGAGAGCGCTATCATCATTTATCCCTAAGCTCCCAACACTCATTAAATTCCCTAATAAACCTCCTCCCAATCAGCACTCAGCCAATTTCTTGTCAAAAGGGGCATAATTTGGCGCCGATAAAGAAATTGCCCTGGATGGGACATACTTGGCGTATTTCCCATTCAGGGCAATGATTGAGGCGAAAGAAGGATGCCCCTTTTCACAAGAAATTAGAAGGTGAGGGTGAAGCCAAGGAATACCCCCTGATTGAATTCGTGACGCTTAACATCCTTCTCGTTAAGCTGATAAGCTCCCTCCATCTCGGGACGAGGGCGGAGAAGAAGTGCCTGATAGCCCACCATGATATCGTATTTGTACTTGCTATCGGGAGCCTGAATACGGTAACCAACACCTCCTGCACATGTTGAGCCAAAGCGCACTCCCTTATCGAAGAGTAGGTTAGTACCGAGGTTTAGGAAGTTGAAGAGGCAGTTCTTGCGCGTGCCATAGTAGTAGTGTGCAGTGGCATAGATAGGCATTACTGTATAGTTATACTGCATCTGTACACCGAGCTCTGCACCAATCTTCCAGTGGTTGTTAAGGAAGTAACCTGCGTTGACAAGCACATTACCGCCAAACTTCGCCTGGTCCTTATAGGTGCGCATAGCCTTCTCACCCACGATGCGTGTGCGGTCGAGCTCATAGAAGATAAGGTTGGCGCGCAACGACACACCCTTCTCCCAACCCTGATAGTGGCGGGTCTTGCGCTCAATCTCCTCGGGAGTCTCACGACGGCGTGCTTCAGCCATAGGTATTGTCATCGCCACCAAAAGTAGCAACACTAAAAACTTCTTCATCGTTAATCGTTTAGATATTAAAACGGCACATCAAACTATTTATTGCCTCTTACATACTTCTCCCACTCCCACGCAGCACGCAGAGTGTCGTTGAGCTCACGCTCGGCACGCCAGCCAAGCTCCTCGTTGGCAAGCGTTGTGTCTGCCCACACGGCGGTTACATCACCTGCACGGCGTGCGGCAACCTTGTAGTTGAGCTTTAGCTCGTTGGCAGCCTCGAAGCCCTTGACAAGCTCGAATACCGATACAGGGCGACCAGTACCTACATTGAATACCTCGTAGCGCTCCTTGTTGCGACCCTCGACCATACGCTCGATAGCCACCACATGGGCACGGGCAAGGTCGACGATGTCGATATAGTCGCGTAGGCACGAGCCATCGGGCGTGGGATAGTCGTCACCGAAGATTGAGAGGCACTCGCGGATGCCGGCAGCAGTCTGTGTGATGTAGGGCACAAGGTTGTTGGGCACACCACGGGGTAGCTCGCCGATAAGTGCCGAGGGGTGCGCACCGATGGGGTTGAAATAGCGCAAGGCGATACCGTTGAGTCCCTCGGTAGCAAAGACCATATCGCGGAGGATATCCTCGGACATCTGCTTCGTAGCACCATAGGGCGAGGTTGCTGGCTTGCGTGGTGTAAGCTCAGTTACGGGCAACACCTCGGCATCGCCATAGACGGTAGCCGACGATGAGAATACGACATTGTGGCGGCCGTACTCCTTCATAAGCTCGAGGATTGTTACGAACGAGAGGAGATTGTTGCGGTAGTACTTCATAGGCTCGGCAACCGACTCACCAACAGCCTTGAAGGCGGCAAAGTGGATAACCGAGTCGAAGTCGTAGCGCTCAAAGACACGACGCATAGCCTCCTTGTCGCAGCAGTCTGCCTCAACAAAGATGGGCTCGATGCCTGTAATCTTGCGAATACCATCGAGCGACGAGGGATCGCTATTTGAGAAGTTGTCGACGATAACAACCTCAAAACCAGCCTTAGTAAGTTCTACCACGGTGTGCGAACCAATGTAGCCGGCACCACCCGCAACCAATACTCTCTTGTTCATATATTGCGTTTCTAAAGTTTACAACCGCCAAAGTTAGGATTTATTTTGCATTTATGCAAAAAGCAAGCTACAATTTTCCGCCGCTTCACTCCACAGCCACTGCACCACGGTCGCGTGCAAAGAGGTTCCAGCCACGGTGAATATCATCAATCGAGGGGTTCTCGCCATTCTCGATTTCGGCCATTGCCGCCACGATAGGCACCATATCGCGGGGGCTTCGGCTATCCACACGCTCGTCGGCACCGATACCCGACCGACGACAGACAAAGCGCACATAGCCATCTGTAAAGTTCTCAGTAGGCGGAGCATAGCGTGATATCATCTTACGAATTGTAGTCAGCCCATAGCGACGAGCATAGGTGTCGAGCAGGACAAATATCGCACGGTAGCCATACTCCACCGCCGAGAATTGCTTGAAGGCACTATCCTTAGATGGTACCACCTCGCCTTTGAAGCGCGTTGCCGAAAGGCGAATATTGCCCGGGTTGTTATTACGCATGCCTCTACTCACCCTGCACCTCCTCGTCGACACGACGCTTTACGATACGACCGAGCCACGCCAAAAGTGGCGAATTACTAATCGTGGCGCCATTCTCCAAGAACGACCACAGCTCCACCCCACAGACAAAACCTGTAAAGAGACGGGCGAGGTTAAGGTGCATAAATTCCAAAACGCAACTATCAAGCACCCACGACATTACGATACCTACAACGACAAACACGGTCTTCAGTATCGTGCGCCATGCACGACGGCTCTCGAACCACCACTCACGCCCCGAGCGCCGTGCCTCGACACACGAGGCGGCAACACCCGTTAGGAAGTCCACAAAAATAAAGGCTACGGCCGAGAGGATAAGTGGTGTGATAGGACAAAGAAGTGCGGCAAAGGCAGCCACGAGGCCACTAATGAGTCTGTACAATATCTCCATTGATTGAGCAACGATTTAAGGGGTTTTCATCGGGGTTGTACTCCGCAAAATCGGCGAAGTGCGCATTGAGGTAGTCGCCAAGACGGCGTGAGAGGGTCTGTGCTGTGTGGCGTAGGTTGCGTTGCAGGGCAGACATACGGACATTATCTGCCGTTGTGGCGTTGTAGAAGTCGTTACCCTCGCTCACCAAACACGATGAGCAACGGTGGCCGAGCAGGGGTTGAATGGCGTAGCGCACCCAGGCAGCGATGGCGGGGGCAACATACTCCTCCATAAGGTCGGCATAGCGCCCATCGGCAAGGGCATCATAGAGCGCCTCACCAACCACAGGGCGAATATGGCGCTCCTCGACAGCCACGATATCCGAGGGCATAACGACACTTGGCGAGAGTAGCTCATCCACGGAAAAAGCGAGGCGAAATACCCTTTCGGGAGAAATCAATGTCTTCATAACGATTTAAGTATTAGATGTTTTACCAAGCGAAGCAAGGAACTGCTGCTGCTCGGGGTCGCTCTCGTCATAGTCTAAGCCATCGGCCTTGCGAGCCTCCCAGATACGCATATATTGTGGCTTAGAGCGCGTGGGTGGGCGGTTGACAATCTCCAACGACGAGGCATCAACACCAAAAACCAACTCTATAACCTTGCGAATGGGGGATAATAACTGCTCCTGCTCGGGGAGAATTACAGTGTTGAGTGCCACCTCATACTCGTGCAAGATGCGCTCCGACGAAAACCCCGACGAGTAGTCAAGACCACTTAGCGAACGAAACCACGAGTGGGCGATGATAAGGTCGTTCTCGGCCTGAGTGTGGAGCGTGTGCCAATCGCCGTCGGTAGCGGTGTTGATGGGGATAAAGCGCGAATTATCGCCCTCGGCTTTGTCGCGTAGAACAAAGAGTACTTGGCCTGGGTTACCAGCAAACTTCTCCTCGGCCATACGCACTATACGGTCGGCCTCGGCCTCGCTATCCACCACACTATCGAGCATCATCACGCCCGATAGCTGAAAGGCGTTATCAAGACGCGAAATATTCCACTTATCAGTCTTATAGGCAATAGCTGCCGCATCTATTCCGGCGAGGTAGCTCGCCACACCATAGTGCGAGAACATAGGTTCATAATCTTTGTAGTGCACCATCGAGCGTAGCGTGCCATCTGCTTGCTCCTCGAAACGGGGGTAAAGTGGCAACGACTTAGCTTCAGCAGCATTGAACGAGCGCCAGTCGTGGTGCAGAACCACATGCTCCGAGTCGCGCGCCACACGACACTCCGAGGCATCACGATGATAGAGTGCAACAAAGCTATGCTCCGAGTCGGTCACCACCTCCATAAAGGCGTTGCCAAACAACATCTCGTCGAAGGCCAAGCGGTGAATAACATCGCGTAGGGTGTCGCCAGCACCATTGGCCGAGGCGATAAGGTGGCTAACGAGTGGTTGCTCATCACCACAAACAAGGCCCTTACCAGCGATATAGTCAGCCTTGTCGTTGAGTATTCGGCGGTGAGCCACCGAGCGACGCGAGATGAGCGAGAGAGCATAAGGCAACATATTGTCGTCACCCCAATTCCACACTCTCTCAGATGTTGCAGATGCTCCCGTCACGGCCGAGCCCAAGAGGGGCTCGACACGGTTTTCGGGGGCTGCTATGCGTGTAGCAATGCGTTTTTCTGACATAGCAATAGAGGTGTTATAGTTAGACTTTAGGCGAAGTCGGCACGCACCACGATGCCCTCATCAAGAATCTCGCAACCCATAAGGAACGAGGCACGCTGACGGTTCTCCATCTCATCGGGGTTGTACCACATACGAATCTCGGCACTAGGGTCGTCGGCAGTATTTACCGCAAGCACAAGGTTGCGGCTGTCGGTGAGGAAGCAGAGCGTAGAGCACTCCACAGACTCACGAGGCAAGAACTGCGAAATACCCATATCGACGATGCGGATGCCGTGGTAGTGGAGCTCACGACGACCTGTGGTCATATCGGTATACGCTGCATCTGCGCCAAACTTATCGAGATACTGCTCATAGAAGTCCACAATGTCGGATGTACAGAAGAATGTGAGGTGGCCCTCGCTCTTAAGAGCCTTGAGCTCGGGGGATGCGGCACTCCACAACTTCTCAAAGAGTTCTACCACGCAGTCGGCAGTCAAAGGCTTGTCGATAAAGTCAATAGAGTTCATCGTAGAGTAGTTGTAGATGCGTACAAGCAGACCATCAATAAGGTTCAAATCGTCGGCATTGGTGTCGCCCACCCACATCATAGTGCGGATGCTCTCGGCAATCGATGCACGGAAAAGCTCTGTTTCGGCCTGCTCAAGCTCAGTACCCGTAAGGTCATCGAGGCTGACATCTGCACGGCCTACGATATGCTCATAAATCTGGTTGAAGTAGTCTTCTGCCGAGAAGCCCACCTCGGCCTTCATCTTGACCATCTCGATTTGCTTCTGCTCGCGTACAGCGCTATTGCCACCTGTCCAGCCCGAGCTATAGGCCTGCAAGACATTTTTGCGAGGACTCCAGAGCTGCACCGTAGTAGGCATAGGCATATTGTACAGCACACGAATACCGAGCTCAGCGGCACTCTCACCCTTAAACATTGGACGGAAAAAGATGGTCTCGATATCACGATTTGTGTATCGCTTGGGGCTTTCAATCATTCCCATAGTAGTAAAAATTTTAAGTTGTTAAAAAATAGGTTAAGATTTTTTGTATTGTGTTTTAGCGTCGACGCATCGAACGAGCATCACGCTCATAGGCAAGCATACGCTCATCGTGTGGTGCATCAATAGGCGATGGGTCATCCTTGGCCTTTACAGCCGTAGGCTTTGCACTCTTCTGCCCATCGTCGAGGGCAATAAGCGAACCTTCGCCAGATGCCACGGGTAGTGAGTCATAGTGTGGAATATAGTTGATGTCGTCGTCGACATCGGGTGTCGAGTCGATACCTATGGCTTTGAGCAGAGCTTTTACGCCTCGCATAGCCTTTACGCCAAAGCTATCCTCCTCTGTCGTCGACTCCGTAGCTGTGGGGATAAGTCTATCGACAAGCTTTTCGGCGATAGCCTCATCGGGCGCAAGCCAGCGGCCACGGCCACCATTTGCCGACATCAGCACCTCAATCTCTTCTACCGCTCGGCCTGAGCGCTCGGCATAGATGGCGGCCAAGCGACGGTCGGTCTGGCGAAGCATATCGACCTCGGCCTGAAGCTCCTCGGCATTGCCTTCGGTCGAGCATAGCGAGTTGTGGATAAGATAGAGTGACGAGGGTGCCATCTCGCGACAACCCTCCGAGGCGGCTTGTGCTACGATGGTAGCTGCCGAGGCTGTATAGCCGTAGCAGCGTGTGGTGATGTGGGCACCTGTGGCGCGCAGAGCCTCATAGATAAGCAGGGCATCGTTGACATCGCCACCAGTAGAGCGGATATTGACCACTATACTTGCATTGCTGAGGTCGGCAATCTTGGCCACACTCTCACGGAAGCGTTCGTAGGTCGCCACTCGACTTTCGGGATTGTCGAACTGCCACTCCTCCGAGAGGCCTATCGTGCCCTCAATGTCGATTGTGGCACACTCGGCCTCGTTTCTGATTTTGATTACTGAGTTCATTGTAGGTTGATTTTTAAGGATTTTTTGTTGCTCATAGACCGCCTGTCGCACCTTCTCGTAGGAGCACGAGAAGGCTACGGCAGCCTCCGACATCGCCCGACAACGACCCACACCAGGCACTGCGTGCTGAGCGACGAAGTGCGAGATAGCCATACGCTCGAGGCGAACGATGTCGACCATAGAGTGACGAGTGAGCATTGCAATGAGGCGTTCATATCGACGGTCGCGTGAGGTAATGGTGGGTGTTTGGCGAATAGAGGTAGTCATAGAGTGAGTTAAAGGTTAATCGTTAAATGTTCGTAAGAAACGGCAGCGTGCCGTGTGGTGCTCGGTGTCGTAAGCCTCTACCGAGAGCAGACGAAAGAGTGAGGATTGGCCACCCACCACGAGGCGGAAGAGTGAGCGAATGGTAGCACCTGAGCTCGAGGGGTCAAAGAGGGCGCGATACTCGTCGGCGTCGATGTGTAGCGTAAGCTCAACAACCTCCCTCTCAGCCCACTCCTTAAGCTCTGTGTCGTAGTAGCGATGCAGACCCTCTAGACCGTCGCCATCGCTAAACGAGAGGCTCTCGCCAAGCTCGATGTTGTGAAATGCAGCGTGGGGGTACGCCGACCTCACCACGGGCGATGCCCACCACTCGCCCTCCGGAAGCTCAACCATTCCAGTATAGAGCACCACACGCGGGGTTAGACCCTCGTCGTAGAGGCTATCGCGATTGCCAGCCGTAAGCACCTCGGCCGAGGGTGCCGACGGGGCGAAGTCACGAATAGAGGCAGTGGGAGCAAAGAGTGAGTTTATGATGGTGTGCTCCGCATACTTCGCCGCATAGCCTGGGTTGTGGTGGCTCCAACTGCCAGGCTCCGAGCCCAACTGCTCCTTGAGTCGACTTATTACACCATCGCCCGCCTGATACTTCAGCGTCGTTGTAGCATAGCTCTGCGTAGCCCCCTCGTCAAGCACCACCCCATCATCAACCTGCCTTGCTCGCCAATCGACAATCGTCCCCGAGTAGAAATCGTCGTACGGCTCAATAAAGAGGCGCTTCGATGGAGCATGCGAATAGATGCGAAGGTTGAACATCTGTTGTAGCGCCTGAAGCAGCGTAGTGAGCGATATATCGTGGTGGGTGATATCCTTCCACACGACACTCTCGCCATAACCTGCCACTCCACCAAAGATTGGTGTTACATAGCAACCACTATGGAGCGTGAGAGTCTGACCCTCCGTAGCACCACCAAAGAAGATGTCGTTGAAGCGCTTGGGCGAGGTGGGCGTATAGCGCTCATACGACGAGCGAACATCTATCTCGACTGTGCGACGGCCTATGGGCTCAACATAACCATCGTAGAGTGCCCAATCGCCACTATATGGGCTCAAGGCATTAGAGCCTTTCTCGCTCTGGAAGAGCATTACCGATGAGCCTACACCTTTGGGGAAGGTAACGGTTGTTACGGCCTCCGTAATTCTGCCATAACCCTGCAAGGTATAATCCATCTCGGGGTCGAAGTCGAAGATATAGAGATTGTACTCTATTTGCGGATATACCGTATGACGATGGTCAATGTAGGGATTATTGAGCTTGAGTTCCACTTCACAGCCTGTTCCGATGTTTACCCTATCGAAGCCCTGCAGAAACTTACTCGATGCTATGCGATAATCGGTCGTAAAGCGCAGATGATAATCAAATGCTACGCTAATATCACGCTTGGGGCGAAATATAGGTCGACCCTCCTCGAAACTAAAGCAACCGCCATTGGTGTAGGCATCACCCACCATGACACCATCGTCGGTGAGTGCCGCTGGATTGATTGTGTCTACTATAGCTCCCACATTCGATGCCATAGCTGGCTCCCAAACATATACTCTTCCATCCTCGCCTGCTGTGGCTGTCGTCGTCTTTAGGCGATAAGCCTTAAAGCCCATTGTGGCTTGAGCCGTAGCACTCTCTACCTTGGGCCATGCGCCACTCATCATCAGTCGACTGAACTTTTCCGAGCGCATAAAGTTACTCTCAAGCTTATACCCCGCCCTCTCAACAAGGCTCTCGATGATGGGTAGAACCGCGATAAAGGGGTGATAGTTGTGGGGCATCAATGTACGCTGCTCGACAAAGAGCCCCGTCATTGCAGGCTCAGGATAACTATCGCGCCATAGGGGAAGAAAGCGCACTAGGCTATCATCGCTCCACGACTCAGCAATTCCTGAGAGTGACATTACACCGCGGTAGTCAATATCCATCTGGCTGAGTTTTGTTGTAGCAGCCATCTCTGCCCACTCCGCACCACCACTACGAATACGCACTCTATAGGTTGTACCTCGATGGTCGATGTCCACTCCCAAAAGTATTGCTAAGCCCTCAAAAAGAGTCACACCATCAACCTCTATTTGGGCAGGATGATACGATAAGTTGAAACGCTCACGGCGATAGATATTTGCCCCATCTTGAAAGAGAGCATCGGTCATATCCACCGAGGCCACACGAAGGTCGATATCTGCCTCCTCGCGCCAAGCATCGATACTCTCTAAACGCTTTACATTGAATGTGGGAAGCTCTGGCTCACGACCCACAATCGGACATACCACACCATCGATTATAAGGCGCTTCATAGCCCACCCCCTTTCCACTCCTCGACGATGTCGAGCGATAGGCGTTGCAATGCGCCATGGTCGTCGTAGCCAATCTCGCGGCGAGCCAAGCTATGAGGAATAATCTTGCCTTGATACTCCTCATATATGTATGGCGAGCAGATAATCTCGGCCAATCGCTCCTGTTCCGAGCTAGAGAGCGTTGCAGATGTTAGGCGCTCAATGCTCTCAGCACCATTGAGCCAAGCGCGACTGCCCTCTGTCGTTGCTATGGTCGTCACATCAGCCTTACGACTCACTGAGCGCGAGTGCGAAAAGGCATAGCTCTCAATACCTCCACGACTATTGTACCACAGAAGCGTTCGTGAGGTTGATGAACGCTCAACAATTTGATACTCATACAACTCTTTTACAAGGCCATTAGTTATTGCAACCTCTATCTTTTCGGCAGACGCCGAAAGTGAAGTGAGCGGTATCACAACTTCGACGGGCATCGAACTACCACTAAACTGCACGCTCTCCACAACGCGGATACGCCCTCTAATCGACTCATGAATCACCACACTAAGAACCTTCACAGCATTTACCGTAAAGCGTAGCGTATCTCCTAAGGCAACACCATTTTCGTGTGTCATTGTCGAAAGGATTTGGTGCTCATTAGCCAAAAAGGGGGCTCGAAAGAGCAACAAATCGGGGGATGCCACACCCTCAACCTCGACCACTACATGACACAATGAAGGCGAGACAACAATTGTGGGCGAGCTTGCAATCGGCGGCTCAAGACTCACACTGCGACGGATAATCGAGGATATATCAACTGTCGCCTCTGTTACAGAGTAGAGCCGCATCTCGCCTAAAATAGCACCTGTGTCTACATCTCGCACAACTACCACAACATCGCTCGGTTGTTCAAGTTCGGTGGAGAATGAGTAGAGGAGCTTATCGTTCCACGATGCACCATTTTTTGGAATGTTTGTAAACTTCATAAGTTAAATAGTTTAATTAGAAATAGACAAAAGAGCGGGAGGGTCGCCGAGCAAGCCGAGAATGGTCTTGCTTATCTACCACTGGGGGTGTGGCAACATGAGAAATATTTGTTAGGAATTTTGTTGATAAGGTGTCAAAAAACGATAATATAACTACTTTAGCACCTTATTATTAAATGATTACGAATGTCGATAACGCCACGACAACTTTTGTTGATAGTGTCGATAATATCAGATTTGCGACCCTCCATTGGGTAGGATTAAGAGGCGTTTGACGGTACAAATATACAACATGAAAATGCGTTTGTCAAGAGTTTAAGTTAAATTTTTTGCATTTATTTTTCATGACAAAATACAACTATTTAACCAATAGCAAATTAACCCTTGTATGAAAATTGAAAATTTTTCGTTATATTTGCGCGAGTTAATAACTTACTTAGGAAAGGAAGGTAGGTTCTATAAATTAGTTCGAGTTGATTTTGAAGAGTATTTTGAGGATATTTCTCATTTATTACGGAGGGCGCAATGCGAGCATTGTAACCGAGCAAAAATGAGAAAGAGCCCAAAATAAATTCAAAAGCAACCGAAATAGAACCAACCGACAACGAAAACTTGATTACTAATTTATAGAACATACCTTTTATGGCAGATAATTCGATACTAATTCGCCTTGATGGTCTTAAGCTCAAGTACGAGGAGATTGGTCAGAAGTTGACCGACCCCGAGGTGATTGCCGATGTCAAGCAGTTTGTGCAGCTCACCAAAGAGTACAAGGAGTTGGAGCCTATCGTAGAGACCTCTGACCGCTTCCGCACCGCCCTTGCCAATCTCGCCGAGGCAAAGGATGTCCTTGCCAACGAGAAGGACGAGGAGTTCCGCGAGATTGCACGCGAGGAGGTGGCAACGCTTGAGCCCGCTATCGAGAAGATGGAGGAGGAGATTAAGCTCTTGCTTATACCCAAAGACCCCCAGGACGACAAGAACGCTATCGTCGAGATTCGTGGTGGTACGGGTGGCGACGAGGCAGCAATCTTCGCAGGCGACTTGTTGCGTATGTATACCAAGTATATCGAGTCGAAGGGCTGGCGCTACGAGATTACCTCATCGTCGGAGGGTGCTGCAGGTGGCTACAAGGAGGTTGTCCTCAAGGTTACGGGCAACGCCGTTTATGGCACCTTGAAGTATGAGTCGGGCGTGCACCGTGTTCAGCGTGTGCCCCAGACCGAGACACAGGGTCGTGTCCACACCTCAGCAGCGTCGGTGGCTGTATTGCCCGAGGCTGAGGAGTTCGATATCGAGATTTCGATGAACGACATCCGCAAGGATATCTTCTGTGCATCGGGTCCTGGTGGCCAGTCGGTGAACACCACCTACTCGGCTATCCGCCTTACGCACATCCCCACAGGTATCGTCGTGCAGTGTCAGGACCAGAAGTCACAGCTCAAGAACTTCGACAAGGCGTTCGAGGAGTTGCGTACCCGTGTCTTCAACCTCGAGTACTCGAAGTACCTCGACGAGATTGCATCGAAGCGTAAGACGATGGTATCGACGGGTGACCGCTCGGCGAAGATTCGTACCTACAACTATCCTCAGGGCCGTATCACCGACCACCGCATCAACTACACCATCTACAACCTCTCAGCATTTATGGACGGCGACATTCAGGATGTCATCGACCAGCTCATCGTAGCCGAGAATGCCGAGCGTTTGAAGGAGTCAGAGTTGTAGGGAGTGGATAGCACAAAATAGGCTAATAGCAAGGCGGCCACTCCCCGAGAGGAGAGGTCGCTTTTTTTATACCGCAAAGAGATGAAAGCGCTAAAATACATACTTCTCGTCGTAGTCCTGCTCACCGCCGTGGGTGCCTCAGCTGACTACCCTGAGCGTGGCGATTTGGCACGAAAGAAGCAGAAGACGATGACCGTCAAGGAGTGGAAGACAACGCCCGATGGTCGCAACCGCTGGATCGACCACACCGAGACCTACAATGCTAAGGGACAGATGATTGCCGAAGCCGAGTATAGCGACTTTGGTCGTCGTATGGCATGGCGCTCCGAGCTCTCGTACAACGAGAAGGGTCAGCTTACGAGGGTCGTTATCTACAACGAGCGCAACAAGGTCGACAAGGTGCGCAAGTACGAATACGACGAGAATGGCGTATGCGTTCGCCGCCTCAATTATCAGGCAAATGGCGTGCTGAGCTCCTACCGCGATTTTGAGTTTAGTTACGAATAGCGATGCAGAGGGCGCAACTGACATACGACGAGCTAAATGCTCTCGAGGTGTGGCAACGGATGTCGCCCATCACGCTTGACGAGATGCGTGGCGTGAAGCTTATGAACCGCATCGACACGAAGTATGTGCTTACCGAAGATGAGGTCGTTCGCTTCTTGGAGTTGGCGGCAGACGAGGGCTACCGCGTACAGCAGATAGGCTCGGTGCGTGCTGCGCGCTACGATACGCTCTACTACGACACCGAGGAGCGAGCGATGTATATCGCCCATCACAACCAGCAGCTTACGCGCCAGAAGATACGCGCCCGAACATATGTCGATGGCGGTGGCTCATTTGTCGAGGTCAAGAACAAGAGCAACCGTGGCCGTACACGCAAGGTGCGTGTGGCGATTGCCGAGAGCGAGGTTGACAACTACCGCCTCAATGCCGAGGCACGCCGTTTTGTCGAGGAGAACGCCCGCTACACAGAGGAGTCGTTGATGCCCTCGTTGCGCACCCGCTTTGTGCGTATCACACTGGTAAACAGCACCCTCACGGAGCGACTCACCATCGACCTATGCCTAACCTCTGAGGATGTCCGCACCGCTACAACTGCCAAGATTGAGCGTATGGCAATCCTCGAACTCAAGCAGGATGGTCGCACACGCTCAACCGCCAAACAACTACTTCTCACTATGCGCATTGCACCCCTCAAGGTGAGCAAATATTGCATCGGCACAGCACTTACGGTCGAGGGCATCAAGCGCAACCGCTTCGAAGAGAAACTACGATTTATAGATAAACAGCTAAATAGAGACAATTATGATAAGATTTGATAGTGAGGGCGTTGACCCCGATTTGTTCGACCAGGAGATAGCACAACTTACCGACGCTACGGGTAGCGTTGGCGCAACATTCCTCGGTATTCCGCTTTGCGATACCACCTCGCTGTTGCAACTGCTGTTGCAGTTTACGCTCAACCTCGCCGTCTGTTTCCTTATCGTGCGCTGCTTCTACTACCCCAAGAGCCACCGCAAGGACTTCTCTGTTACCTTTATGCTCTTCTCGTCGGCAGTCTTTTTGCTCCTCTTCTTTATGAAGTCGGTGGGCATCGATGTGAGCATCGGTCTCGGACTGTTTATGATTTTCGGCATTATGCGCTACCGCACCGAGATGGTGCCTATCCGCGAGATGACCTACCTCTTTTTGTCGATTGCCGTGGCGGTTATCAACGGCATCAACCTTATGGTATCGTATGCCGAGCTGTTGGCAGCTAACGGCCTGATTCTCCTTATCTTGGCGGTCTTGGAATATGGCGTTATGCGCCGTCAGATTGCCACCCGTCTGGTCTGCTATGAGCGTATCGACCTTATCCGCCCCGAGCGCCGTGAGGAGCTTATCGCCGACCTCGAGGAGCGCCTTGGCCACAAGGTCGAGGGTGTCGATGTTGGCAATGTCGATTTCTTGCGCGATGTTGCCTTCCTCAAGGTGCACTACATAGCTCGCAAGGGCGAGCAGCCTATGACCGAGCCCACAATGAAGATTAACGAGAAAAACGCATTTAATCAATAAGTTATGAGAAAGATAACCACCATAATAGCGCTCCTTGTGAGCACCCTCTCGCTCTCGGCACAGGAGCTTACGCCTACGGTTAGCAACACCAACGACTTCCGTGGTCGCATCGAGGGCGACTTCGAGTGGGAGATTGTGAAAAACCTATCGTTGGAGGCAGGTGTTCAGCTACGCCTCAACAACGACTTCGCCTCGGTAGACCGTATCCAGAGCACCGTGGGTCTCGAATATGAGGTTAACAAATATTTCAACCTCGGCGCCGACTACGCCCTCTTGAACAACTACGACCACACCGACAAGGTTTGGGAGAAGCCTCGCCACCGCGTAAACATCAACCTCGAGGGAAATATCAAGGCTGGTCGTGTGGAGTTCTCGTTGCGCGAAAGGTTGCAGACCACATTCCGCACCGACTCGGTAAACCGCTACGAGAAGCCCAACCCACAGCTTGTGTTGCGCTCACGCCTTATGGCAGAGTACAATATCCGCCACTCGGCGTGGACACCCTACCTTATGTTTGAGCTTCATAACACGCTCAACGCCCCCAAGGTTGTTGCCAACTTCAAGGAGGATAAATTCGGCATCGACAACTACATCACGCGCTATCGTGCCGGCATCGGTGTCAAGTACCGCATCACCCGTAGCCACCGCCTTGATTTCTACTACTACTTCGACTACGACCGTGGCTATAACATTGACTACAAGGGTAATAAGGGCGACCTCAAGGGCTATGTTCAGGAGAACGAGTTTCGCCATATCTTTGGCATAAGCTACAAATTCAAGCTCTGATGCTACGCCGTTTTGCCATAGTCGTTTTGGCTCTAGTCGCCACACTCACCGCCACGGCGCGTGAGCCACTCTATGTGGTCAATGGCGAGGTTGTAGCCACCATCGAGGGCATTCCACAGGAGGATATCGAGTCGATAGATGTGTTGCCGGCCAACGAGGAGACCATCGCCGAATGGGGCTTGGAGGCCTCCGAGGGCGTTATCCTCGTTAAGCTACGCTACGACACCCCTGCCCGCTTCTCGGCAGAGGGTCACACCAACTTTACCGAGTACCTCGCCTCGAAGGTCAAGTGGAACGAGAATATGCCTGCCGAGCGAGTGTCGCTACGCCTAACCATCGGCACCGACGGCAGAGCAACCGTTAGCGAGGTGTTGCAATCCACCTCTCGCCAATTCCTTAAGCGAGTCGAAAAGGCTATCGGTCTTTCACCCCTTTGGAGCCCTGCAACACGCGACGGCAAGGCGGTTGAGAGCATAGTGCTTGTTAACCTGCAACTACCTGAGGGCAAGGAGCTTCCCGTGGAGCGTGCCGTAATTATACTTTAACGATGATTGAGCCACTAAACATAACGACATCACCCACCGAGAGCCTTACGCTGGTCGACCTTCAGCGTATGGTGCGCTCGACTATCGAGGGGCGTTTTGCGGAGCCGTTGTGGGTGAGTGCCGAGATCTCGGAGCTCAAGCTCAATCGCTCGGGACACTGCTACCTCAACCTTGTTGAGAAGGGGACTAATAGTGGCACACCCCAAGCCGAGGCTCGTGCCGTTATCTGGCGCTCGGCATATCAGCGCTTGGCAACGGTTTTTGAGGAGCTCTCGGGCACACGCCTTGCTGCGGGCATCCGTGTCTTGGTGCGTGTCTTGGTCACCTTCCACGAGGTCTACGGCTTTATGTTGCAGATTGTCGACCTCGACCCCGCTTACACCTTGGGCGAGGTGGAGAGGCGTAAGCGCGAGACCATAGCGCAACTCCAGAGGGATGGTGTATGGGATATGAACCGAGAGTGCAATATGCCCCGCCCAGCACTCCGTATCGCCATTGTGTCGAGCGCTACGGCTGCTGGTTATCAAGATTTTATGCGCGAGGTAGGGCGAACACCCTACCGCTTTCGCTTCACCCTCTTCGAGAGCTTGATGCAGGGCGACAATGCCGAACGGAGCATTATAAATTCGCTTGTTGCGATTGCCGAGCGTGAGGAGGAGTTCGATGCTGTGGTCATCATTCGTGGCGGTGGCTCGACCAGCGACCTCGGCATCTTCGACAGCTATATGGTGGCATCCTCGGTGGCGCAATTTCCGCTACCCATCATCTCGGGCATCGGTCACGACAAGGATGTGAGCATTGTCGATATGGTGGCACATACGGCGTGTAAGACGCCTACCGCCGTGGCAACGCACCTTGTCGAGTTGGTAGATGGCGAAATGGCGCTTATCGACGACCTCGCACAGCGCCTTCGTGATGGCATCGCACGCCGAATGGCTAACGAGAGGTTACGCCTTGAGCGCTCTACGGCCGACCTTCGCAACCTTGTCTCGGTGAAGCTAACACGCGAAAACCTACGCCTCGATGCTCTTGATGAGGGCATCATCGGCGAGGCTCGCTCGCTAATTGCCCGCGAGAAGCAGAGACTCGATGCTGCTGCCGACACCGCTGAGGCACGCTCGCCTGAGCGCCTCTTACGCCTTGGCTTTGCCGTCTTGCGCTCGGCAGAGAGGAGCCTGCGCTCCGTGTCGCAACTAAGCGAGGGCGACACCATACAAATCGAAATGGCAGATGGCAACGCCACAGCCGAAATAAAGACGATAACAAAGAAGTAACTATATGGCAAAGAAGAAGTTAAATTATGCGGAAGCGATGGCAGAGTTGGAGGTTATCCTTGCTCGCCTGCGCTCCGATGAACTCTCGGTCGACGACCTTTCGAAGAGTGTAGCCCGTGCTACGGAGCTTATCGCCGAGTGCCGTGCAATACTTACCACCACCGAGGAGGAGGTCGAGAAATTGGTAAACACCGAGGCTTAAGTGAAACGATTTATTCGCTGGATACTCAACCACATACCCCGCACAGCGTTACAGCGCATTGCAGGGTGGGCGGTGCCCATTATGGGTCTCGCCTACTTGGGTCGTGGCCGTGAGTGTCCTATATGCCACACTCGCCGTCGCAAGTTCCTACCCTACGGCTATGTTCGCTCGCGCGAGGATGCCCTGTGTCCGAGCTGTCTATCTCTGGAGCGCCATCGTATGATATGGCTGTGGATAGAGCGCAACACCGACCTCTTCCGGAGTCGCCCACGCCTACTCCACATAGCACCCGAAGTGTCGCTAATGCGCCACTTTCGGCGCCTATATCGTGGCACGGATGGCTATATTACCGCCGATTTGGAGTCACCTTTGGCTGATATGCACTTCGATGTACAATCTATCCCCCTTGCCGAGCGTTCGGTAGATGTGGTGATTGCCAACCACCTCTTGGAGCATATCGCCGACGATAGGCGTGCAATGAGCGAGATTTACCGCATTATGCGCCCTGGCGGTTGGGGCATTATCATCGTTCCCGAAGACCGCAACCGTGCCACAACCTTCGAGGACGACACAATCACCGACCCCGAGGAGCGCACACGGCTATTTGGTCAGTATGACCACCGCCGAGTCTATGGTCGTGACTACGATGACAGACTACGCGAGGCGGGCTTCATAGTGGAGCGCATACCCTTCGAGGCGATGCTCTCCGAGAGCGAACAACAACTCTACAAAGTGGGTGGTGACGACCTTATCGTCATTCGTAAACCATTGTGATTATGAGCGTTTTACAAAGATATAGTGCGCTACGCGACTATGTAGCCAAGAACTTTTCGACTACCACTGTTGAGATGGTCGACCACGCCTTAGGCTTTGCCGATAAGCACCTTAAGGGGTATGAGCGCTACGACCATACGCCGATGCTCGACCACGGCGTAGGCGTTGCACAAATCGTTATCGAGGATATCGGTCTTGGCCGTAACTCCGCCATCGCCTCTATCATCCACGATGTGGTGCGCATCGCCATTCAGCAGAGCCAGCCTACCGACGAGCTCTTTGCCGCAATCCGCCGTGATTATGGCGAAGAGGTGCTCGGCATTGTCTTGGCGCTCTGCAAGATTTCGGATATCAAGCTCAAGGTGTCGAAGGAGCAGGCATCGGACTTCCGCGATATGATTGTGTCGTACTCCGAAGACCCCCGAGTGATACTTATCAAACTCGCTGATAGGTTGGAGGTTATGCGCTCGCTCTCGATATTCCCCGAGGCAAAGCGCCGCACCAAGAGCTGGGAGAGCCTCAACCTCTATGCGCAGATTGCCCACAAGCTCGGACTATATGCCATCAAGAGCGAGTTGGAGGATTTGTCGCTCAAGTATCTCGAGACCGAGGCATACAACCATATCGTTCACGAACTCAAGGAGAGCGAGGAGGAGCGAATGGCATTTATCGAGGAGTTCCTAAAACCCGTGCGTGAGTTGCTCGACCGCGATGGCTTGAAGTATCATATCAAGAGCCGCACCAAGTCGGTATACTCCATCTTCCAGAAGATGCGCAAGCAGAAGGTCAGCTTCAAGGGCGTCTACGACATCTTCGCCCTGCGCATCATCATCGACTGCCCCGTGGAGCGCGAGAAGGCACTCTGCTGGACTGTCTATTCGCATATCGCAAGCCTCTACACGCCCAACCCCGAGCGTATGCGCGACTGGATATCTATCCCAAAATCAAATGGTTATGAGTCGTTGCACACCACCGTCTCGGCAGGTGGTGGTCGTTGGGTCGAGGTGCAGATACGCACCGAGCGTATGGACGAGGTGGCAGAGCGTGGTATCGCCGCACACTGGCGCTACAAGGGTATCAAGCAGGGCGGTATGGGTGCCGAGGAGTGGTTGCAGAGACTTCGTGAGATGCTCGAAGATACCACCTCGGAGTCTATCGCACATCGCTTCTCGGAGCGACCTACGACCAACGAGATATTTGTATTCACCCCTTCGGGCGATATCCGCAAACTCCCCGAGGGTGCTACCGTCTTGGACTTCGCCTTCGATATCCACACCTCGTTGGGTGCTATTTGCGTGGGTGGCAAGATTGGTGGCAGGGTTGTGCCTATCAAGGAGCCGTTGCACAATGGCGATATCTGCGAGGTGCTGACACGCCGTGACCAGACACCCAAGGCGGACTGGCTCACAATCTGCGTCACGCAGAAGGCACGCTCACGCATCCGTGCATTCTTGCGTGAGGAGCGACAGAAGCACGCCCGACTGGGTCGCGAGGAGCTGGAGCGCAAGCTGAAGAATTGGAAGATGGATATCGCTATAGATGAGGCAGTTGCCTATCTTTCGAAACACTTCAAGGTGCGCCGAGGCATCGAGGTATATACGCTAATTGCCGACCAGAAGGTAGAGCTTTCACAGATAAAAGATATCCTCAATCACTGGCTCTCGGGCGAGGCAGACGAGCAACGCCGACAGGCGGCTGCCGAGGTCGAGGAGCATAAGGCGCGACTGCGCGAGGAGCGTTCGGAGAGTACACCACAGCGCACCGATGCCCTGATTATCGACGAGCGTATTAATAATATAGAGTACAAACTCGGCAAGTGTTGCAACCCCATCAAGGGCGATGATATTTTCGGCTTTATCACCATTAGTGCCGGTATCACCATCCACCGCACCGACTGCCCCAATGCTCGCCGTATGAGGGAGCGATACCCCTATCGTGTGATGGAGGCTCGCTGGCGTGAGGGCACATCGGGTGCTTTCCGTGTTACGGTGGCAATCTCGGCAGCCGATATCCCGGGCTTGGCAACGACGATTATGGATATCGCATCCAAGGAGCTGAAACTCTCGGTGCGTGGCATCAACTTCACCCCCAAGGGCGATGGCTCAGCCTCGGTGCAGCTCTCTGTCGAGGTGCCGAGCGTGGGCGTTGTCGATATGCTGCTGCACTCGCTACGCCGTGTCAAAGGTGTAAAAAATGCATATAGAATTAACTAACCTATAACTTTATAACGATATGAGCTTTGAAGATATCCGTTGCCCTTGGGGCGACACCCTAAAAACTTGTGCTATTACGGTTTGCGACCTTGATGGCGTGGTGCTTTACCAGAACAAGCGCTCGATAGAGGTAAATGGCGATGTCCGCGATAAGTCGATGATACCTTGCCACTCGGAGCGTTCACGCCAGATTATCAACCACCTGATGACCCAGGGCGAGAACAACGCCTACACCATCCAGAAGGGCGACCTTCGCAAACTTATCTACCAAACCCCTTGGTACGAATCTGGCGAGATAGCGGGTCTAGTGGAGTTCTCCCTCGAAATCCCCGCCGAGATGCCCCACTATGTCCGTGGCTAATCTCAACTAATAATAAACGACAAAGGGCTATCCACCGCAGATAGCCCTTAATCTTATATATAGAGCGACCAAAAAGGATGAAGTACAAGGCTTGCGAAACCCGAGATACCGCAGCATACTGAAGCGTAGTGAGGATATCGAGGGTGAGCGTAACGCAGTAATTCGCCTTTTTCGTCGTTCTACTTCTCAATCGCTTTTAGAAGTGCCCCCTCATCATAGCCACAGTCGGCATAGAGTTCGGCGGGTTTGCCGTGCTCAACAAAGCTATCGTTGATGCCCAAGGTCGAAATCTTGGGCGAAAGGTTGTTGCGAGCGATAAGTGCAGCGATGGTCTCGCCAACGCCACCTCGCAAGATGCCATCTTCAATGGTGATAATATGCTTGAAGTGGCGGGCAACATCCAAGATAAGTGCCTCATCCAGAGGCTTTACATAGCGCAAGTCGTAGACCGCAACACTCTTTGAACTCTTCTCGGCAGCACGCATCGCCACATTTGCCATTGTGCCAACAGCCAACACAGCGACATCCGAGCCCTCCTTTAGGCACTCGCCCTTGCCCACTTCGACACTCTCAAATGGCACACCCTGCCACTCGACACCCTCGCCAACACCTCGTGGATAGCGCAGTACCGAGGGCGACTCCTGTTGCAATGCGGTGTACATCATCTGTCGGAGCATCAGCTCGTTACGCGGTGCTGCGATAGTGAGGTTAGGCACACAGGCAAAGTATGCCATATCGAAGGCGCCGTGGTGTGTTGCGCCATCCTCGCCAACGATACCTGCACGGTCGAGGCAGAGGACAACGGGGAGATTTTGGAGCGCTATATCGTGGATTACATTGTCGTAGGCGCGCTGCATAAACGACGAGTAGATATTGCAGAAGGGGCGTGCACCCTGTGCTGCCAAGCCTGCCGAGAATGTCACGGCGTGACCCTCAGCGATACCGACATCGAAGCAGCGGTCGGGCATCTCACGCATCATAATATTGAGCGAGCATCCCGAGGGCATTGCGGGTGTGATGCCCACGATGCGCTCATCACGGCGTGCAAGGTCGAGAAGTGTCTCACCAAAGACATCCTGATAGCGCGAGGCGGTGTAGGCACCCTTGATGCGCTCACCAGTCTTTACATCGAACTTGCCAGGTGCGTGCCATACCGAGGGGTCTGCCTCGGCAGGGGCATAGCCCTTACCCTTGCGGGTCTTGATATGCAGCAACTTTGGGCCACCGATGCGCTTCAAGCTACGCAAGGTATGCACCAACTCCACAACATCGTGGCCATCGACAGGTGCAAAATAACGAAGGTTAAGGCTCTCGAAGAGGTTGCTATTTTTAAGAAGTCCCTGCTTTATGGCATTACCCGACTTACGGATAAAGTTGAGCACAGGAGGTGCCACAGAGAGCATACGCCAAAGGGTGCGCTTCAATGAGTTGTACCACTTCGAAGTAGACATACGCACCAAGTAGCGGTCGAGAGCGCCAGCGGGCTCGTCGATAGACATCTCGTTGTCGTTGAGCACGACAAGAAGGTCGGTTGTGGGCGAGACACCAGCATTGTTGAGTGCCTCAAATGCCAAACCGCCCGTAAGAGCGCCATCGCCAATAACGGCGACCACATGCTCTTTGCCACCCTGCATCTCGATAGCCTTTGCCATACCGAAGGCTGCCGATATGCTCACCGACGAGTGACCACCGCCAAAGGCGTCGTACTCACTCTCCGCCATACGCGGGAAGCCACTGATGCCACCACGGGTGCGGTTGTTGCGGAATGCCTCACGGCGACCTGTGAGAATCTTATGGGCGTAGGCCTGATGACCGACATCCCACACAAGGCGGTCGGCAGGGGTGTCGTAGACATAGTGCAGAGCCACGGCAAGCTCCACCGCACCAAGACTCGAACCGAGGTGGCCAGGGTTTACAGCGCAACACTCCAAGATATACTCTCTTAGTTCTGCACATACCGCCTCAAGCTCCTCGACCTTCAGACGCTTGAGGTCTGCGGGTGAGTTGATAGTATCAAGATATCTCTGTTTCTCCTCTGCCATAGCTACTACATTTTGCCCCGAGGGCATAATATCTATTCTACAAAGGTAGCAAAATTTTTCGTTATACGCACTTTATCGACCAAAAATGCACATAATAGATAAAGTGTTGGCCAAAACATTATGATTTTTCGAGAAAAAATACTATCTTCGCACAAATTAAAACAAATCAAAGATTATGGCTAATACAGCGTACAAGAGAATACTTCTAAAACTTAGCGGCGAGTCGTTGCAGGGCAAGCAGAACTATGGACACGATGTCGAGGTGCTCAAGGCATATGCCGAGCAGATTAAGACAATCCGCGATATGGGTGTTGAGATTGGCATTGTCATCGGTGGTGGCAACATCTTCCGTGGCATTCAGGGTGCTGGTCGTGGCTTCGACCGCGTAAAGGGCGACCAGATGGGTATGCTCGCTACAATCATCAACTCGTTAGCGTTGCAGTCGGCATTGGAGTCGGCAGGCGTTAAGTGCAAGGTTTTGACCTCTATCCGTATGGAGCCTATCGGCGAGTACTACTCAAAGGCGAAGGCTATAGAGTACATGGAGGCGGGCTACATCGTAATCATCGGTGGTGGCACCTCTAACCCCTACTTCTCGACCGACACCGCCTCGGCATTGCGTGGCATCGAAATCGAGGCCGACATTATGTTCAAGGGCACTCGCGTAGATGGCATCTACACCGCCGACCCCGAGAAGGACCCCACAGCGACAAAGTTCGACACTATCACCTTCGACGAGGTCTTGGCACGCCGCTTGAAGGTTATGGACCAGACGGCATTTACACTCTGCCGCGAGAACCACTTGCCCCTCGTTGTCTTCGATATGGACACCGTGGGCAACTTGGAGAAGGTCATTCGTGGCGAGAACATCGGCACCGTCGTAACAGAGTAACTTACCTTAAATCAAACGATTATGGCAGAGAAAAAGTTTAAGAAGCGTGGTTCTACCGCTTCGTTAGTAGCGATGCTCCTTATATTGATAGCCTTGGTTGTGGCTATCATTATGTGGCCTACCGAGGCATCGGCAGAGGCAAACCGTGCCAATGTCATTCAGGACGACATCGCCCAGACAACACTTATCAACGAGGGCGACAAGGCTCCCGACTTTACCGTAGAGATGCTCGATGGCAGCAAGATTAAGCTATCGTCGCTCCGTGGCAAGGTTGTGCTTATCAACTTCTGGGCTACTTGGTGTCCTCCCTGTCGTCAGGAGATGGCACACCTCCAGAAGGGCGTTATCGACCACTTCGCAGGCAAGGACCTCGTTGTTTTGCCTATCTCGCGTGGCGAGGAGCGTGCTACGGTTGAGGCATTCCTAGATAAGATGGGCTACACCTTCCCCGTAGGTCTCGACAAGAGTCAGGCTATCTACCGCCAGTATGCCTCGAACTATATCCCCCGCTCGGTGGTTGTAGGCAAGGACGGCAAGGTGGTATATGTTGCCGTGGGCTACGACGAGGAGATTGCCAAGGAGGTGAATGCCGCTATCGAGAAGGCGCTGAAATAATTAGATAATTATATAAACGAAGAAACTATGGATACTAAGAGTATTTTGAATGAAACAACCGATCGTATGCAGCGTGCTGTCGATCATCTTGTTGAGGAGTTGTTGAACATCCGTGCTGGCAAGGCTTCGGTGAATGTTCTCAACGGCGTTTTCGTTGACTACTACGGCTCACAGACCCCTGTGTCGGGCGTAGCGAGTGTAACGGTGCCCGATGCTAAGACCATACTTATCCAGCCTTGGGATAAGAATATGATTCGTCCTATCGAGAAGGCTATTATCGACTCTAACATCGGCCTTACCCCCTCGAACAATGGCGAGCATATTCGTCTGTCGATACCCCCTCTTACCGAGGATCGCCGTAAGGAGATCGTAAAGAAGGTAAAGGCAGAGGGCGAGACTGCACGCATCAGCCTCCGCAACGCACGCCGTGATGCTGTTGAGGCCTTCAAGAAGGCTCAGAAAGATGGTATGTCTGAGGACGAGCAGAAGGATGGCGAGGCACAGGTACAGAAGCTCTTGGAGAAGTACACCAAGCTGATGGATGTTGAGTTGGAGAAGAAGGAGAAAGAGGTAATGACCGTGTAATTTCTTGTGAAAAGCCGCAATCTGCGGCTCATCCTAAAGTTAACCACCGAGGGCTGTACTTTTGTACTATCCCCCGGTGGTTCCTTTTTACGATGAGCCACATCTCACGACTTCTGACAAGAAATTGGGGAGTGCTGGTTGGGAGATGGGGTTATTTGACCAGAGAGACCAGAGAGAGGTCGGGTATCACATAATACCTTTGTCCGCATCGTCTCTTCGGTCTCTTCGGTCATTTCTCTCTCTTTGCTCTTTGAACTTTGCTCTTTCCTCTCTATCTTACCACCAACTTATACCCTACGCCTCGTATCGAGATAATCTCGACGCCATTGTCCTCGGCGAGGTAGCCCCTCAACTTCGAGATAAAGACATTCATCGAGCGCAGATTGTAGTAGCTGTCATCGCCCCAGATATCCATCAGCATACGGTGCGAGCTGACAACACTACCCATCTCCGCTGCGAGAGCAGCAAGTATGGCACTCTCGCGTGTCGAGAGGTGGGTTAATTTATCGTTGTGCGTAAGGGTCTGCTCCGTGGGCGAGAAGCGATAATTGCCTATATTATACTCCGTTACGCTCTCCGCATCCTCAACACGCGCGAGGAGTGCCTCGACACGCGCCATAAGCTCGTTGAGGGCAAAGGGCTTACGCAGATAGTCATTACCACCCGCACGGAAGCCCTCGACAACATCGTCGGCACCACTGCGTGCCGAGAGGAACAAAAACTGCGTAGCACCTCCCGAACGGCGCATCGAGCGCACCATCTCAAGACCATCCAAGCGGGGCATCATAATATCGGCAATAACAAGGTGGGGTTGCTCGCTCTCAAAGAGGCGCAAGCCCTCCTCGCCATCCGTTGCCACCGCAACACTATATCCTGCACGCTCCACAGCATCGGCGACAATACGGCGCAACACCGCCTCATCCTCAACAATGAGCACTCTTTTACTTGCCATAGCTGGGTAGTTTAATGGTTAGTCGTGAGCCCTTGGGCGACGATGATACTACGACCTTGCCACCGTGGCGCTCAACAATCATCTTAACATAGTATAGACCAAGTCCGTAGCCGCGTGTAGTGTGGCGATTGCCCTCACCTATGCGGTAGAACTTCTCGAATATGCGCCTCTGCTCACGGCGGGCTATGCCTCTGCCATTATCCACCACCGTGATAGCCACCATATCGCGCTTGCTGCTCGCCTCGATAGCCACACGCGGAGGCTCACCGCCATACTTTATGGCATTGTCGGCAAGTGCACTCAGTGCCGATAGCAGGTGGAAGCGGTCGGCAACGACAACCACATCTTCGCCTACGCCCAACGACCACTCTACGCCCCTATCGTTATACTTCATATCGAGCGTATGCCTTACCTCCTCGGCGATATCCCTCACTTGGCACTCCTCACGCCGAAGCTCCACATTGCGGAACTCCTCGGTCGATGTTCTTAACACCTCCTCGACCATCGTATCGAGGCGTTTAAGCTCGCCGAGGGTCATCTGCAAGTAGTCTGTTCGGCTTGCGTTATCCTCCGCCAAGTCGGGCATCTGGAGCAGGGCATCCGTTGCGGCGTATGCGGCAGCGATAGGCGTCTTTAGCTCGTGGGTGATATTGTGTGTAAGGTCTCTGCGTATGCGGTCGATGCTCTTGGCACGAAAGAGTGTGCGGAGCATATAGAGGAATGCCACGATAAGCACCACGATAGACAAAACCTGCAATATCAGCATCGAGCGCATCGAGCGCATAATGCCTGTATGGGGGTCATCTACCGTAAGGCGCATAATGATGGGTGCTATGCATTGCTCAACCACCATACGCTCCTCGCCAAGGCTATCGCCACCCATCGACATAAGGAGTATCGGCTCGGCATCGGTTGTCGATAGCACCTCGACCATAAAGTGTGTCGAGATACCCGCCGAGCGTAGCTCATCGCTAACGAAGGTATGGAAGCGGTCGATAGGGCCGATGCTGAAACCTTGGCTTAGCCTGCGCCCCTCGGTATATTGCCATATCGCCTCATCGAGGATGCTCTCTATCTGGTGGCGGTAGTTGGCCTTAAGGTCGCGATAGTTGCCCACAGCCCACATCGCCTCGACCGATGCAAGAAGCACCAGTGCAACGACAACGACCACGACAACAAATGTAAAGCGACTCTGTTTCATACCACAAAGTTATAAAAATATATATAGGTCGCACCACGACAGCAGCCAATTTAACACTTTTTAACAAAAGCCTTAACATTGTTTAACACAAAAAATTTGGGTTTCGGCCGTGGCCACCCTACCTTTGCAATACGAAAAAGCTCGAGCAATAAAAATTAAAACTTCAACACTATGAAACAGTTTATTATTACAAGCCTACTTTTGTTTGCAACAATCGCGGTGTCTGCCGCCGAGCAGGAGCCGTTGTATGTGGTAAACAACCGCGTGGTATCGAAAGAGGCGTTAAACAAGATTAACCCCAACGACATCGAGTCGATGATGGTGCTTAAAGATGACAGTGCACAGCAGTATGTCGAGTTGGGCGACACATCGAATGGCGTGATTATCATCACTCTTCGTGAAGAGGGCGAGGCGAAGGAGCGATTGTCAGCCGAGGTGATGCCCGAGTTTATGGGGGGCGATGTAGAGACCTTCCGTCGCTGGCTAATGCAGAATATACGCTACCCACAGGAGGCATTAGAGCAGGGCAAGGAGGGCACCGTAATCGTTAAGTTCACTGTGGGTGCCGATGGCTACATCAACCAAAACCGTCTTAACTTCTTTGACAAGTGTGGTGCGGTGCTCCACGACGAGGTTATCCGTGTGCTTGCCAAGTCGCCACAGTGGACACCCGCAAGAGAGGATGGCGAGGCAGTTGCCGTAACATTCTCCGTGCCTATTGTCTTTGCAATTCCCAAGGAAAACAAAATACAAGAGAGCGATGCTAAGCTCGAAGTCGAGAAGTCGATAGAGAATATTGTCGTAGTCGGCTTTGATAAATAAAGATTATTCGTAAAACCTTAAAACTCAAAAGATTATGAAACGATATATTATTGCGTTGGTAGCACTCTTCGCTGCCACTATCGCTACCGCACAGCAGCCTCTATATGTTATTGATGGTCGCAAAGCTACGGCTGAGGAGATCGAGAAGATTATCTCTACAAACATCGAGTCGATGACCGTGATTAACGATGAGGAGGCAAAGGCAGCCTATGCGCATATGGGCAACACCGAAAATGGTGTGGTGCTTATCTACACACACAAGGAGAGTGATACCGATGAGGTTTGGCTCGCGGCAGATGTGATGCCCAAGTTTATGGGTGGCGACGCCGCATCGTTCCAGCGCTGGGTGATGCAGAATATAAAGTACCCCGCCGAGGCTATCGAAAAGGGTATTGAGGGTCAGGTGAATGTGCGCTTCATCGTTGGCAAAGATGGCAAGGTCGATACCAATCGACTAATGTTCCTCGACCAGTGCGACAATATCTTGCATCAGGAGGTTATCCGTGTGCTCGACAAGGCACCCGCGTGGACACCTGCTGTGCAGAAGGGAGAGATTGTCGAAGTTCAGTTGATGATACCTGTGGTGTTTGCGTTGTAGGCAACTCGATAATCTTTGGAGCCGACCATTGCGGTCGGCTTTTTTTAGTTGTTAGTTATTAGTTGTTAGATAAGACCTTAGGACTTTAAGGCCATTAGGATTTTTCTCCTATCGTCTTAAAAACTCTCTCTCAGTGGTCTCTCGATAATGGGTTAAAATGAGTTACGATATTTTTCAGAGGTTTTTTTAACAACTCTCTTTACTGTAATCACAACATCGGAGCTTTAGCTCGCAGGCGTTCCGCCTGCCACAAGCCCCTCCATTGTCAAGGGCAGGGGTTTGGGGTGGGATGTAAATATAATTCCCCTTTTTGTATGATTTGCTAATTTTAACAACTAAAAACCAATAACTAACAACTATTTTAATCTTTTTTCTTATCTTTGTGCCTATAAACTTTTCCCTATTATGAATGCTATTCTTTCTGTCGAGAATGTATCGAAGAGCTATACTGGTCACAAGGCGCTCGACGATGTCTCGATTGAGGTGCCGAGAGGTGCCGTCTATGGCTTGTTGGGCCCCAATGGTGCTGGCAAGACCACCCTTATCCGTGTAATCAACCGACTCACCATCGCCGACTCGGGTCGTGTGTTGCTCGATGGCAAGACGATGAGTGCCGACGATATCTTCCATATAGGCTATATGCCCGAGGAGCGCGGTCTTTACAAGAAGATGCGCGTGGGTGAGCAGGCTATATTCTTTGCCCGCCTTAAGGGCCTTGATAAGCGTGAGGCAGAACACCGCCTACACACCTGGTTTGAGCGCTTGGGCTTGAAGGATTGGTGGAACCGTGCTGTCGAGGATTTGTCAAAGGGTATGGCGCAAAAGGTGCAGTTTATATCTACCGTGGTACACGAGCCCAAGCTCCTAATCTTCGATGAGCCATTCTCGGGCTTCGACCCCATCAATGCCAATATCCTCAAGGAGGAGATTCTTGGTCTTCGTGACCGTGGTGCTACCATCATCTTCTCGACACACAATATGGCATCGGTAGAGGAGATTTGCGACCATATTACCCTTATCAACAAGTCGCGCAACATCCTCTCGGGCTCGGTAGATGAGATACGCCGTGCGGCAGGTGGCAACACCTTCGAGATTATGCACCGTGCCGACGATGTTACCTTCCGTAGCGCTATCGAGGGCATCGCCGAAGTTTTGGGTGAGAGCCGTGGCGTGGTGGGTGGCTACACCGCAACAAAGATACATATCGCCCGCAACGAGGATGTCCACGATGTCATTGCACATCTGAACGACCGTTGCCAGCTACGCTCGATGCAGGAGATTATGCCCTCGATGAACGATATCTTTATCCGTGCCGTGAATGGTACCCTCTAAAACAGCAGGACTATGAAAAAGATGTTTTTGATTATATCACGCGAATACTCGGAGCGTGCCCGCAAGAAGTCGTTTATCATCACGACACTCCTCACGCCTATACTTATGATAGGCATTATGATTGCCCCCTCGTTGATGATGCTCTACAACACCAGCGACCAGAAGCAGATTGTCGTTGTCGACCGCTCGGGCCTGGTTGCCGATAAGTTGCAGTCGTCAGACGAGCTACTCTTTATGCCCCACGACAATATCTCGAAGGCTGAGGCGTGCAAAATTTACAACGAGGAGAGTGGTATCTTCGCCATATTATATATAGGTAGCGAGGTTGAGAGCCGCGACTCTGTGCAGCTTATCACCAACGCCTCGTCGTCGATGATGCTCGAGAGCAACATCACCTCGCAGCTCAACGAGATCGTCGAGCAGGAGAAGTTACGCAAGCTCAATATCGACAACCTCGACGAGATTTTGGCACAGGTAGAGACAAACATCGCCCTCAGCACCTACATTAACGACGGTACTGGCGAGGAGGATAGTATGGAGTCTACATCGTCGGATATCAGCTATATCCTCAGCCTTGTGCTCGGTATGATGCTCTATATGATTATCATCCTCTATGGCTCGATGGTGCTCACCTCGGTTGTTGAGGAGAAGTCGAGCCGTGTGCTGGATGTCATCGTCACAAGCTGCACCCCCTTCCAGATTATGATGGGTAAGATTATGGGTATCGCCCTTGTTGCCCTCACGCAGATTGCCATCTGGGCAGCCTTGGTCATCGCTGCATCGAAGTTCTTGGTGCCCGCCATCCTCTCGGAGGATGTCGCTGCAACCAACGATATGATGATGCAGGCTATGATGGGCACTATCGGCAATACAGCATATATCGCATCGCTGTTCGCCTATATGCTCCTCTTTATCCTCGGTGGCTTCTTGCTCTATGCATCGTTGTATGCTGCCGCAGGCTCGGCTGTCGACTCGGTGCAGGATGGTCAGCAGTACAACACCATCATTATGATTCCCATCATCCTCTCGATTATCGTGATGATGTCGGTATTTAACGACCCCAACTCGCCCATCGCGTTCTGGTTCTCGATGATACCCTTCACCTCGCCTATCGTGATGATTGCCCGCATACCTTTTGGCATAGCGGCGTGGGAGATATGGCTCTCTATCGGCATCCTCTATGCCACCTTTATCTTCACCACCTGGCTTGCTGCGAAGATCTACCGTATCGGCATCTTTATGCACGGCAAGAAGCCCTCGTGGAAGGAGCTCGCCCAGTGGCTCAGAATGAAGTAGGAGATACAACTAAAAAGACCACCGAGGTGGTCTTTTTAGTTGTTAGTTGTTAGAGTGGCGCAGGAGATAAGCGCAATCAAAAGTGAATTTAGGGAGATTAAGGAATTTAGTGAAGTTAGGGATAGCGCTACCATCATTTATCCTTAAACTCCCTAAAACCCCACCTTCCAATCAGCACTCAGCTAATTTCTTGTCAGAAGGGGCATAATTTGGCACCGATAAAGAGAAAGCCCGGATGGGACATACTTGAAGTATTTCCCATTCGGGCTTTGGATTGAGGCGTCGAAGGATGCCCCTTATCACAAGAAATTCACAACAAATTACTCGGTGATGATGTCCTTATTAACATTCTTCGAACCGATGAGGGCGTAGAAGAGGAGGTAGGCAAGACCTGCTGCGATTACCCAGTAGCTAACGAGGTAGTTGCCAGAGAGGTCTACAACTGCGTTCTGCAAGAGGGGAAGGATACCACCACCGCAAACGAGTGCCATAAAGATACCCGAAGCCTTCTCGGTGTACTTACCCAAGCCCTCAACAGCGAGGTTGAAGATGCCACCCCACATTACCGATGTGCAGAGACCGCAGAGAACGAGCAATGCTGCGTTGATAGGCACCTGAGCCATACCGAAACCATCGGTACCCTTGAATACGGGGAGGTTAACCGAGATTGCGGGGTCGAGGAACATAGCGCCAAGCACGAGGCAGAGACCTACGATAGATACAGCGCTCAACATAGCCTTTGCCGAAACCTTTGCGCCGAGAGCAGCACCTGCCAAACGGCCAAAGAACATAAGCAACCAGTAGGTAGCGGCAACAGTTGCTGCGATACCCTCGGCACCAACCTCAACATCGAGACCGCCATTCTGCAACCACTTCTGCAATACATTGGGGATACCTACCTCAACACCTACATAGATGAAGATAGCCACAGCGCCCAACACAAAGTGACGGAACGACATAGGACCGATATTCGACTTTTTCTCCTCGAGGGCTGCGTTGCGCTCCGTCTCGGGGATGTTGGTAAAGAGGATAACCACAAATGCCAATGCGAAGATTGCCAACGCGATGAACATCAAGGGGAACACCTGCTTAATCTCGGCATCAACGATGCTGGGCACGAATACGCCAGTAAGGAAGATAACCGCTGTACCCATAAACGAGTTGAACGAGCCACCCACCTGCAAGAGCTGATTACCACGGTTACCACCGCCAGCGAGCTTGTTAAGCATGGGGTTAACCACGATGTTAAGCATACACATCGAGAAACCTGCGATAAACGCACCGAGCAGATATACGCCAAATGCTGCGTTGCCGTCCAACAAACCAGCGATAGTCTGCACGCCAACACCCGTGAAACCTACGGTCACGGCAGCCAAGGCGGTAAACTTGTAGCCACGCTTCTGGAGGAGGTTACCTGCGGGGATACCCATACAAGCGTAGGCGATAAAGTTGGCGAATACGCCGAGCGTACCCATCCAGTTAGCCACATTGAACTGGTTCTTGAGGACATCACCCATAGGCGAAGCCAAGTTGGTTACGAACGAGATCATTCCGAACAAGAGAATCATCACGATGATGGCCAAAACATTACTGTTTTTCTTCTGTGTCATAGTCTTATAAAGTTTAGTTATAAAATTCCTTTCTATCTATCTCTTTCGGCGATAAAGGTGCAGAGGTCGAGCATCGCACGACGGTAAGGCGTGTCGGGATACTTCGATGCGTGGTGCATAGCACGGTGGATATAGGCGTGCATCGTCTCGGCAGCAAGCTCGGGACCACCACCCTCGACCACAATACTGTGAAGCTCATCCACGGCACTCTCATCCTCCGAGGCTCGCTTCAAAAGGTCGAGCATCACGCGGCGCTCCTCCTCCGACTTGCGCTCCATAACCTCCAACATCGGGAGCGTTATCTTCTTCTCGCGTAGGTCGTTGTTCGAAGGCTTGCCTGTGTTGTTATCGCGCTTAAAATCAAGGATATCGTCTTGAATCTGGAATGCCATACCAATGGCCTCGCCAAACTTACGCATACGCTCCACCTCCTCGCGCTTAGCACCTACCGACAGAGCACCGAGGGCAGCACTTACGCCCAAAAGGCTGGCGGTCTTCTGGTAGATGATTTTGAAGTAGTCATCGCGTGTGGTATCCATCGCCTTGGCGTGCTGACTCTGCAACACCTCGCCCTCGCAGAGCGTAGCCATCGCCGAGCCTATATACGAGATAATGTCGTACTGCGCCGATGCCATACCCACAGCCATTGTGCGGGCAAGGATATAGTCGCCGAGGATAATTGCGGTGTCGGACTGCCACTTGGCATTCACCGAGGGACGACCACGGCGTTCATCCGCCTCGTCGAGGACATCATCGTGGATAAGCGATGCGGTATGTATCATCTCGACAAGCATTGCCGCAAGGTAGGTGCGCTTGGTGCAGTGGCGCTCCTCGCCACATTTGTCCGACGCCTCCTCTGCCGTTGGGCTATGCATCGAGGCGGTGAGGAGCGTAAGGATAGGTCTTACACCCTTGCCACGCGACGATAGGGCATACGAAAGCATCTCGCTAAGGAGTTCGCCTTCTGCCGAGAAGTTGTCGGCAACAAACTTATCGAACGCCTCCAAATCCGAGGCAATAGGTTTTCTAATAAGGTCGATAGACACCATACTCTCGAAGTAAGTTCAATCTGTTTCTAAGTTTTATATTTTGCAAATATAACTATTTTTTTCTGTAAGCGGGCAACAATCGCAAAATATTTCACCCAATCACCACCATATCAACCAAAACGATGCCACCATAGATGGGTCAATATCGTGCGATTTTTGTATTTACAATAATTTTTGCTAACTTTGTGCGCTATATATTCATATAATGAAACGCGAGATTTTGAATAAGATAATTGGTGCTGTAGCACCGTGGATTACGGGTATTGTTGCCTTTTGGTTGGTGTCGAATATCTTCTTTGCGCCACAACGCGATGGAATGTCGCTCGACCAAGGCGATATCCGCCAATATGCTGGTATGTCCGAGGATATTCGCCAGATGCGTGAGGCGACAGGTGAAGATCCCCAGTGGACAGGCAATATGTTCTCGGGTATGCCCGCCTATCTTATTGACATTGAGTATCCTACGCAGAGCGTCAAACAGACCGTGGGTAGCGTAGTCAAAGTCATCGACTCGCCGATGAATATGATATTCTTCGCTATGGTCGTGATGATGCTCTCGGTAGTGCTTATGGGCATCAACCCGTGGATAGGCATCGTTGCGGGCTTGGCGTATGGTCTCTCGACCTACTTCTTCCTTATCGTTGGCGTAGGACATATCACCAAGATGTGGGCATTGGTCTATGCCCCTGCATTAGTTGCTGCCGTATGGCATACCCTAAGGCGCAATATGTGGCTCGGAGGCTCGTTAGCAGCCCTCTTCGGTTCGTTGGAGCTGGCAGCCAACCACCCACAAATCACCTACTACTTCCTCTTGGCGTGTGCCGCATTGTGGCTTAGCGAGGCATTTTTTGCCTATCGCGATAAGCGCATCAAGGATTACGCTCGTCGCTCGTTGGTGCTGCTCGTTGCAGCCATCTTTGCCGTAGCATCCAACTTCTCGCCGTTGCGCTATACGCTTGAGCATCACAAATATACCACCCGAGCAACAAGCGAGGCTGTCGATGCAGAGGATGCCCGCGAGGAGAAGATTGCCTACAACACCGCTTGGAGCTATGGTCGCGCCGAGAGCTTCAATATGCTTGTGCCCAACTATATGGGTTCGTGGTCGGGCGACTTCTCGGAGGAGGTGACACGCCACCTTCAGAGCCGTGGTGTGCAGGAGGCGATGTTCAACGACTCGTTAGACGAACTTACCGAGATGCTCCGCCAGAGCTATCCCGAACTACAACGCGAGGATGTCGAATATCTGCTCAACTCGGGCGATGAGACCCTTGCCGAGCACCTCTACACGCTCTATGAGTTGCGCTGGGGCGAGGCATCGAAGTATGCATCAAACTACTGGGGCGACCAGCCCTACACCGCAGGCCCTACCTATCTTGGTGCCTCGGTGCTTCTGCTCGCCATCCTCGGTCTAATCCTCACCTCGAATCGCAATCGCTGGTGGCTTATCGCGGTATCGCTCTTCGCCATCCTCTTGGCGTGGGGTAGCAACTTTATGGGCTTCTACCGCCTGATGTTCGATATCTTGCCCGGCTACGCAAGCTTCCGCACCGTATCTATGGCGTTGGTTGTTGTTGAGTGGAGCGTGCCTCTATTGGCGGCTATCGCACTTATGGAGTTGTGGCGCACAGAACTTAACTATAAGCAGATTGCCACTCGTGCCACCGCAGCCTTTGGCGTTATCGTGGCGTTGGTGGCCGTGATGTGGGCTGTCGCCGACTTTGGCGTTCAAAATATCAACGCGGAGTTGGGCAATGGCTGGTGGGTTGAGCAACTCAAGGAGGCGGCACTCGCTGCTCGCCGTTCAGCCTTTACGGCAGATGCTTGGCGCACCCTGCTCTATGCTGGCGCAACGACCGCTATCGTTATCCTCTACGCCCGCTTTAAGGAGCACAAAGAGGATGTTGCAAAGATAGTCTTGGTGCTTGCCTCGGCTGCCGTTGTCGTTGCCGATATGGCATTGGTCGATGGCCGCTACCTCAACGAGGAGAGCTGGCACAAGGGCGCACCCACCGATATCGAGCCCTCGGAGGCTAACCTCGCAATTATGGCAGATGAGGAGCTTGGCTTCCGCGTTCTCGACCTTACGAGCGACCCCTTCAACTCGGCAAATGCCTCGTATTTCCACCGTTCGGTAGGTGGCTACCATGGTGCAAAACTTGGTCGTTATCAGGATGTTATCGACCACTACTTGCGCGAGGAGGATGGCAATATGTTGGCTGCACTCAACACCAAATATGTGATTTTCGAGGGCGAGGCGCTGGAGTTTACGCACCTCTACGATATTGAGCCCTACGGCGCTGCGTGGCTTGTGGAGCGCACATCGAAGATGCAAACCCCTGCCGAGGAGCTTGATGCCATAGGCTCGACCGACCTTCGCACAACGGCTGTTGTAGCCTCGGATAGCGACCTCGAAGCATCGTACAATGCCGAGGGCACAATCTCGCTTACGGAGTACCGCCCCAACTACCTACGCTACGAATATGATGGCGTAGGCGAGAGCTTTGCGGTATTCTCGGAGGTCTACTTCGCTGATGGCTGGAGGGCATTTATCGATGGCAAGGAGGCGGAGTACTATGCCGTAGATTATATCCTTCGTGGTATGGAGCTTCCCGCAGGCAAGCACACCATCGAGTGGCGCTTCCGTGCTCCATCGTGGGGTCTTAACTCGGCAATCACAGGCATTGCATCGTGGGCAATAATCATTGCATTAGTCATAACTATCGTTTTAGCAATCAAGAAGATATGGAACAAAGAGATAAGCGAATAGCGCGTAAGGTACGCCGCTCCTACATCATCTCAACAGTGAGCATCACGCTTGTGCTGTTTATGCTCGGCATCGTGAGCTATGTAACGCTCTCGGCACTCTCGGCAGCGCACAACCTCCGCGAGAGGGTTGTTGTATCGGTCGAGATGGCAGACTCGCTCTTTGCGGGTGAGCAACAAGTGGTGCTCGACAAAATCAATTCGCGTGAGGAGGTGGCGCGTGTCGACTACCTCTCGAAGGAGGACAAGGTGAACGATGCGGCTTTCCGTCGCCAGTTTGAGTTGGAGATTGACGAGCTCTTGGGCGAAAACCCCTTGCGCAACAGCTACGAGGTAACGCTAAAACCTGAGCTCTCGGCACGCGAGAATATCGAGGCCTTTGTCGAGGATGTAGAGCCTACGGCGGGTGTTGAGTATATCTCCGTTCCCCCCGTTGAGGTTGTCGAGCATATGCACTCGACGATTACGACAATCTCGCTCGGACTTTTAATCTTCCTTGCCGTGTTGCTCGTTATCTCGCTACTACTCCTTCACAACACCATCCGCCTGGCTATCTACTCAAAGCGCTACCTTATCAACACCCTCAAGCTTGTGGGCGCTACGAAGTGGTATATTATGCGACCTCTGCTCGGCTCAGCACTCAAGCAGGGCGTTTGGGCAGGTGTAGTCTCGGGTCTTTTGATTGCCTTTACGGTCTATGGCGTTGAGGCCTTCACACCCCAGGGCATCGCTATGCTCGACCATATTGCAGTGGGCATCATCATCGGCTCGACACTCTCAGTAGGTGTGGTTATCACCCTGCTCTATACAGCCGCTGCGGTCAACAAGTTTGTGAATATGAAAACCAACAAAATTTACCTCTACTAATATGAGCAGACTCCCCTTACAGAAGAAGAACTATATGTGGCTTGTCATCGGCCTTGCCGTCATTATCTTCGGCTTTGTGCTGATGTCGGGTGGTGGCAACCATACAGCCACTGAGTTTGACGAGTCGATTTTCTCGTTCCGCCGTATCACGCTTGCCCCCATTGTGGTCATTGCGGGCTTTGTAATCGAGATTTTCGCCATTATGAAACGCTTTCCTCACGAAGATAAATAAATAAAACATAGATAGAATGGAAACTTTAGATGCAATCATTTTGGGTGCCGTACAGGGCTTGACTGAGTTTTTGCCCGTGTCGAGTAGTGGACACCTGCAGTTGGCCAAGGAGTTGCTTGGCGTGGAGATTGAGGAGAACCTGACATTCGATATCACGCTACATGCAGCTACGGTGTTGAGCACCATTGTTGTTCTGTGGAGCGAGGTCTGGTGGCTCATCAAGGGTATCTTCTCGCGCGGTATGAACGACGAGAAGAGCTACTTCTTCAAGCTCGTTTTGTCGATGATACCTATTGGTATTGTGGGCTTTGCGTGCAAGGATTATATCGACCAGATGCTCGGCTCGGACTATATTATGGCTGTTGTGGGCGCTATGCTTCTGCTTACTGCTGCGTTGCTCTCGTTTGCCTACTACGCCAAGCCTCGTGAGAAGGAGAGTATCTCTTACCGTGATGCCTTTATCATCGGCTGTTCGCAGGCTGTAGCCTCGATGCCTGGTCTTTCACGCTCGGGCACAACCATCGCTACGGGTCTTTTGCTTGGCAATAAGAAGGCTGCCGTTGCCACCTTCTCATTCCTTATGGTCTTGGCACCTATTATGGGTCAGACATTGTTGGACATCGTCGATGGCGGTCTTGCTACATCATCTATCGGCACCGTGCCCCTCTTGGCGGGCTTTGTTTCTGCATTCGTTGTGGGCTGTTTGGCATGCCGCTATATGATTGATATCGTTAAGCGAGGCAAGCTTATCTATTTTGCTATCTATTGCGCCATTGTAGGTTGCCTTGCAATCGGCTCTTATATCTTCTAAACCACCCATTATGAGTGATTTTACATTACAGGGCGTAGACTTCCCCGAGGGCTATGTGGCGGTTATCGACAAGCCCTACGAGTGGACCTCGGCAGATGTCGTGCGCAAGATAAAGTTTCAGTTGCGCAAGTGTGGCCACCCCAAGATTAAGATTGGTCACGCTGGCACTCTCGACCCTCTGGCTACGGGCATCCTGCTCGTCTGCATTGGTCGTGCCACGAAAAAGGTAGATATGTTGCAGGCCGAGCGCAAGGAGTATGTTGCAGAGTTGCAGCTGGGCGCCACCACGCCGAGTGGCGATATGGAGCACCCTGTAGACCAGACCTACCCAACGGAGCATATTACACGCGAGAAGGTTGAGGAGGCGTTACGCTCGCTTACGGGCGAAAGAGAGCAGCTGCCACCCCTCTACTCGGCAAAGAAGGTGCAGGGTGTGCGTGCCTATGAGTTTGCTCGCGAAGGTGTTGAGGTAGAGCTTAAAAAGGCACTTATCAACATCTACGCAATGGAGCTTGTGGAGTACGACCTTCCACGCATCAAGATTCGTGTTGAGTGTAGCAAGGGTACCTATATTCGTTCGTTGGCTTTCGAGATTGGCGAGGCACTCAATAGCGGTGCATATCTTAGCTCGTTGCGCCGTACTCGCAGCGGCGAGTTCTGCGTAGAAAATGCACATTCGCTCGACGAGTTTATGGAAAAGTTGAAGGAATGTGAAACAAAATAGCGAGTTTTGCGTATAATATTTGATTGTTACACACTTTTTTTTGAGAATATATGAAACTTTCGCAGTATGGTTATGAGTTTTCGGAGGATATGATTGCCAAGTATCCTACCGTAAATCGTGACGATGCCCGCCTTATGGTGCTTCACCGCGACACTGGCGAGATTGAGCACCGAACATTTAAGGATATTATCGAATACTTCGACGAGAAGGACATGTTTGTCTTCAACGATACCAAAGTATTCCCTGCACGATTAAAGGGTTGCAAGGAGAAGACAGGTGCCGATATCGAAATTTTCCTCTTGCGTGAGCTCAACCGAGAACTTCGCCTTTGGGATGTCCTCGTTGACCCCGCCCGTAAGATTCGTATCGGCAACAAGCTCTTCTTTGGTGACGACGAACTGATGGGTGCCGAGGTTATCGACAACACCACCTCGCGTGGCCGTACCTTGCGTTTCCTCTTCGATGGCTCGTATGAGGAGTTCAAAGAGGCGCTATACGCCATGGGCGAGACTCCGCTCCCAAAGTGGGTACGCGAGACCGTGGAGCCCGAGGACGAGGAGTGGTATCAGACCATTTACGCTAAGCATGAGGGTGCTGTGGCAGCTCCCACGGCAGGTCTTCACTTCTCGAAGCACCTTATGAAACGCATGGAGATTAAGGGCATTGACAGCTCGTTTATCACACTTCATGTAGGTCTTGGCAACTTCCGCACCGTAGATGTTGAGGATCTCTCGAAGCATAAGATGGACTCGGAGCAGTTCTTCGTTACGGAGAAGGCTGTCGAGGAGATCAACACCGCAAAGAACAACGGCCACAAGGTTGTAGCCATCGGCACGACAGTGATGCGTGCTATGGAGACTGCTGTGACGGTTGGTGGCAAGCTCAAGCCTATGGAGGGCTGGACAAATAAGTTTATCTTCCACCCCTATCAGTTCACCGCCGCCGATGCTATGGTATCTAATTTCCACCTGCCCTACTCAACACAGTTGATGATGGTTGCAGCGTTTGGTGGCTACGACATGGTCATGGATGCCTACCGTATTGCCAAGGAGGAGGGCTACCGCTTTGGCACTTATGGTGATGCAATGTTGATTTTGTAGAAAATTTTTACTATTTTTGCGTAGTAAATTAGCGATTATGGCAACAAACAAAATTCTGTTCGTATGTCAGGAGATATCCCCATATCTTCCTGAGAACGAGCTCTCTAAGTTGAGCCTTGAGATGGCTCGCCAGATGCAGGAGCGTGGCTCGGAGGTGCGCACCTTTATGCCCCGCTATGGCTGTATCAACGAGCGTCGTAACCAGTTGCACGAGGTTATCCGCCTGTCGGGTATGAATCTTATCATCAACGACAACGACCACCAGCTAATCATCAAGGTGGCCTCAATACCCTCGGCACGCATCCAGATTTACTTTATCGACAACGATGACTACTTCGCTCGCCGTGCCATCTTGCACGATGAGAGTGGTAAGCTCTTTGAGGATAATGATGATCGTGCTATCTTCTTTGCCCGTGGTATGTTGGAGACTGTCAAGAAGTTGCGCTGGGCACCCACCATCGTACACTGCCATGGTTGGTTCTCAGCCATCGTACCAATGTATCTAAAGAAGGTATTCTACGACGACCCTCTCTTCCGCGATGTGAAGATTGTATTGTCGCTTGCCGACGATAAGTTCGAGGGCCAGCTCGATCCGGCGCTTAAGCGCAAGCTTGAGGGCGAGGGCATTATGGATAGCTCGATGAAGATTTTGGAGGAGCCCACATACGAAAACCTCTATCGCTTCGTTATTGACTATGCCGATGGCGTCGTTGCCACCTCGGAGAATGCCGATGCCTCACTCTTGGAGTATGCTCGTGAGAAGGGCAAAAAGGTGCTCGACTACCAGAGTGGTGACGATAAGGAGGTATTCGATAACTATAAACTGTTCTATGACCAACTATAAGCTAAGCTCTCTACTCTGTGCCATACTCTGTATGGTCCTCTTCGGCGTGGGATGTACCACCGAGGTCGACTACACACAGGGCTCTGAGTTCGTGCCATCTAACCAAAAGATGGAGCTTAAGCGCCGTACCTATCGCGCAGGCACCATGCTTGAGGGTGACAACGAGGTTAAAGTTGCTATGGCCTCGACACGCAACTATCTTACCGACTCTTTGCGCTCGTCGAACCTCGACTTCGCCTACCTTGGCACTGAGCATAGCGATACCTTTGGTACACGCAGCGCAGGCTTCATGACACAGATGCTCTTCAGCATGAGCCTCCACAAGGATCGTGGCTGGGGCTACCGCCCAATCTTCGATTCTATGTGTTTAGGCTTGTATGTCAGTGATTATCATGGTGATACTACTGTAAAGCAGCGCTTCGAGGTCTACGAGATTACCTCTAACGACTATCTGAGCCTCGGTCTGAATCGTGATGGCGAGAACGATACCACCTTCTATATCAACTTCGACCCCACACCCTATATCGGTGCTGAGCCAATTTTTGAGTTCACCTTCCCCAATCAGGAGAGGGGTGTCTATGTTGGCGACATCGAAGACCCACAGATTTGTCCTGTGCGACTGGAGCACACCCCAGCAACAATGGATTATGTGCGCCGCCTGATGTTCCTCAACGAGCTTGACGAGAACGATGGTTATGCCTACGACAAGGACTCGCTCTATGTCAATGGTAACGAGAAGGCCTTTGTTGACGAGGTCAAGGGCCTATATATCAAGCCTGTTGATAGCAATACAGAGGGTCGTGGCGCAGTCTACTCTACTCGCCTATCGGAGTCGGCAATGTATCTCTATGCTCGTGGCAGATATGAGGAGGACCCTACGATTATCCGAGATACCACCTATATGCTCTATAATTTCTACCTCGACCCCTCGACCTTCGATGTTGAGGCCGGTAATGTTTCGGTTTCGATGGTTGAGCACGAGGAGCCGACACTGACTCTTGAGGCTGGCATCAACCTCGTTGATGGTATGGGTGGCTATGTTACAGAGGTGGAGTTTACCGACGAGATGATTCAGTCATTGGCAGATATCGTCTTGGCAAACGAGGGTTCAGTGGTGTCGGTAAATCAGGCACACCTCAAGGTGTACCTTGATGGCTCGGACTATGACCCCTCAATGATTAGTCCATTGGAGATTACCCCTGTGCTTAACTCGTCGATGCAGAGCATTGGCCTATATACCGACTACGCCGAAGGCATTGGTATTGTTGATTATATCATAGGCTCAACATCGTCTACCTACGATGGTATCCTCAACCGTTCGTTAGCTTGCTACAATATGAATATATCAACCTTTGTGCAGTCGCTTATGTTTGCTGCTGCCGATAATCTTCAGGAGGATGGCAAGACGGTAGATTTTGCTAAGTTCAAGGAGGGTTACGAACCTAAGGAGGAGTGCTTGGTGCAGTATCGCAGGCTCTATATTGGCCCCGAGGCTGCTGAGAAGTTCGGCTTTAGACGACAAGCGATATATGGAGGCGATGCGGGAGGTGCAGCTAAGGCGCCAATCTCGTTAGAGCTGACATATACTATTGTAGATTAGCAACTTAACTTTAGTTAACAACTTCTACGGAGAAACCTAAGCCACCGACTTAGGTTTTGCCGTTTAGTAGAAAGAAAGATATTTTGATGGAAAATTTGGTAATTGTTGAGTCTCCCGCCAAGGCCAAGACCATTGAGCGATTCTTGGGTAAGGAGTACACGGTGAAGTCGAGCTTCGGCCACATCCGCGACTTGGCGAAAAAGGGACTCGGTGTCGATATAGATAAGTCGTTCGAGCCAATATATGAGATTCCCGACGACAAGCGCAAGGTTGTTGATGAGCTTAGTCGCTTGGCACGCACGGCAAAGACCGTGTGGTTGGCATCCGATGAGGACCGCGAGGGAGAGGCCATTGCTTGGCACCTTGCGAAGGTACTGGATTTACCTATCGACCAAACCAAGCGTATCGTGTTCCACGAGATTACGCAGCGCGCGATATTGAACGCTATTGAGAATCCGCGCACTATCGATATGAACCTCGTCAACGCACAGCAGGCACGCCGTGTATTGGACCGTTTGGTGGGCTTCGAGCTCTCGCCCGTATTGTGGAAGAAGGTGCGCCCTGCACTCTCGGCGGGTCGTGTGCAGTCGGTTGCCGTGCGCCTTATCGTGGAGCGCGAAAGAGAGATTATCGGCTTTAAGTCCGTAGCGCAGTATCGTGTTGTTGCGCAGTTCTATATCGCTGGCGACGAGAACGCGACTCTCTTCAAGGCTACGCTTTCGCACCCCTTCGAGAAGCGTGAGGATGCCGAGCAGTTCCTTAACGACTGCATCTCGGAGGAGTTCACCGTGACGAAGGCTGAGGAGAAGCCCGTGCAGCGCTATGCAGCACCTCCGTTTACCACATCGACACTTCAGCAGGAGGCTGGCCGTAAGTTGGGTATGAGCGTGTCACAGACGATGTCCGTAGCGCAGAAACTCTATGAGCAGGGTCTTATCACCTATATGCGTACCGACTCGGTAAACCTCTCGCAGATGGCCATCACGCAGTGTAAGAACGAGATTACACGCCTCTTTGGTGCTAAGTACTCCTATCCGCACAACTTCAAGACCAAGGCGAAGGGTGCTCAGGAGGCTCACGAGGCTATCCGTCCATCGTATATCGAGCGTCACGAGATTGAGGGTACAGCCACCGAGAAGCGCCTCTACGACCTTATCTGGAAGCGCACCGTGGCATCGCAGATGGTGCCCGCCGAGCTCGACCGCACAAATATCGTCATCGACCTTAAGCACCGCAAGGAGCAGTTTATGGCCGTGGGTGAGGTTGTACGCTTCGACGGCTTTATGCGCCTATACTCCGAGGCCGTAGACGAGGATGCACAGCAGGAGGGCGAGGGTGGCATCCTGCCTAAGATGATGGTTGGCGACAAGCTCGTTGCTACGCAGATTACCGCAACACAGCGCTACACCCAGGCACCTTCGCGCTACAATGAGGCTGCCCTCGTTAAGCGCCTTGAGGAGCTTGGCATCGGTCGTCCTTCGACCTACGCTCCTACAATTACCACGATTATCAACCGTGGCTATGTAGTAAAGCAGAATCGTGATGCTCAGCGTCGTAGCCTCGAGCAGATGATACTCTCGAACGGCAAGATAGCAACGAAGCAGACCTCGGAGAGCTTCGGCAAGGAGAAGAACCGCCTTGCACCTACCGATATCGGTATGGTCGTTAACGACTACCTCGAAACGCAGTTTGCCTCGATTATCGACTATAACTTCACGGCAAATGTCGAGAAGGAATTCGACCGCATTGCCGATGGCGAGATTACTTGGCATAGAATGATTGATGACTTCTATGCACCATTCCACACGCTTGTAGACGAGGCCGTTGGCACACAGCCCACACGCTCACAGCAGGCTACGCGCATGCTCGGCGTAGACCCCAAGACGGGTCAGACCGTCAAGGCTCGTATCGGCCGTTATGGCCCTATGGTAGAGCTTGAGGGTGAGAATGGCGAGAAGGGTCAGTTCGCCTCGTTGAAGAAAGGACAGCTTATCGAGTCTATCACATTGGAGGAGGCGCTAGAGCTATTCGCTCTACCCCGCAACCTTGGCGACTTGGATGGCGAGGCGTTGATGGTTGGTGTCGGCAAGTTTGGCCCCTATGTGCGCCACGGCAAGAGATTCGCATCGCTCTCGAAGGGCGACGACCCATATACAATTACGCGCGAGCGAGCCGAGGAGCTTTTGAAGGAGACCAGCGCCAAGCAGCGTGCCGCATCGGAGCCTATCCGCACCTTCCCCGAGGATGGGTCGGTGGTGATTAAGAGTGGTATGTATGGCCCCTACATCGCCTCTAACGGCAAGAACTACCGTCTGCCCAAGGGCACAAAGGTTGAGACCCTGACCTTGGCAGATTGCCGCAAGATTATGGCAAAGGCGAAGAAGTAATAACTTGCAAATGAGAAATGAGCAATTAGCAATTAGTAAAACTAAGTATAAACCTTAAAACAAATCATTTATGAAGAAAATCTTTGTTTTGGCACTCGCAGCTATCTCGGCTATGGGTGCGATGGCTCAGGAGGCAGAGAACGCTCTTGAGTTCACCGTTGTGAAGGAGAACCCTATCACAAGCATCAAGAACCAGAACCAGGCAGGTACCTGCTGGTGCTACTCTTCGTTGGCATTTATCGAGTCTGAGCTTTTGCGTATGGGCAAGGGTGAGTTCGACTTCTCGGAGATGTACCTCGTACACAACACCTACCTCGACCGTGCCGACAAGGCTGTTCGCACCCACGGTGATGTATCGTTCTCACAGGGTGGCTCGTTCTACGATGTTATCTACGGTATGGAGGCTTTCGGTCTCGTTCCCGAGGAGGAGATGCGCCCTGGCGTGATGTATGGCAAGGAGCTCTCTAACCACAACGAGCTCTCGGCTGTTAGCGATGCTGTGGTTGCTGCTATCGCTAAGGGTCGTCACCGCAGCTTGCAGACCGATGCGGAGGGTATGCCCCTTTGGAAGAAGGCTATCGAGGCTATCCACGACATCTACCTCGGCGTTCGTCCCGAGAAGTTCACCTACAACGGCAAGGAGTATACTCCCAAGTCGTTCTACGAGGAGTTGGGCTTGAATGCTGACGACTATGTATCGTTGACATCTTACACCCACCACCCCTTCTACGAGTCATTCGTACTCGAGATTCAGGATAACTGGCGTTGGGCAAAGTCTTACAACTTGCCTATCGACGAGCTTATGCAGGTATTCGACAACGCTATTATGGAGGGCTACACCATCGCATGGGGTAGCGATGTTTCGGAGAAGGGCTTTACTCGTATGGGTACTGCTGTTCTTCCCGAGGAGGCTACTGGCACCGACCTTCAGGGCTCGGATATGGCAAAGTGGCTTAACCTCAGCGAGGAGGAGAAGAAGAACACTCCCAAGCCCACAACACAGCGTTGGGTATCGCAGGAGGAGCGTCAGTTGGCATACGACAACTGGGAGACCACCGATGACCACGGCATGCAGATTTATGGTATCGCTAAGGACCAGAACGGCACCGAGTACTACATGGTAAAGAACTCATGGGGCGAGGCTGGCACTTACAAAGGTATCTGGTACGCATCTAAGGCGTTTGTTCGCTACAAGACTATGAACATCATCGTTCACAAGGATGCGCTTCCCAAGGATATTAAGAAGAAGCTTGGCTTGAAGTAAGCAGTTAACAACCACCCTTCGGGGTGGTTTTTTTTGTTTTTAGTTTTTAGCTATTAGTTGTTAGAGTGCGCTCGGAACGAGCGCAGAGCATTCGCTCTGATGGGTAAAAGGGTTCTAAGGGGTAACAGAGGCCAACGGCCGAGCGCTAATAAAGCGCTTCCTAGAAGCGCAACCCCTTGTGCCACTCTGAACCCTCAGACCCCTCTGCGATAGCAGGCGCTCCAACGGAGCGCAGCTCTAACAACTAAAAACTAATAACTTATTTGCCGTTTTCGGGAAAAATTATTAACTTTGTTTCGTATTGTGCGCAGGGGCGTAGCATACACTATGCTTACTTGCGAAGCATCAACGACTTAAGAGAAAATTAAAAGAATACAATAAAGAATGAGTAAGGAGTACAAGCGTTATCTTATCACCTCGGCACTACCCTATGCCAATGGTCCCGTGCATATCGGACACCTCGCTGGCGTATATGTGCCGTCGGATATCTACACCCGTTATCTTCGCCTCAAAGGCTACGATGTTATCTCGGTATGCGGTAGCGATGAGCACGGCGTGCCCATCACAATCAAGGCCCGCAAGGAGGGTATCACACCCCAGCAGGTTGTAGACCGTTACCACGCAATCATCGAGAAGTCGTTCCGCCGTCTCGGCATGTCGTTCGACATCTACTCGCGTACATCATCGCCCACACACCGCGTAACAGCCTCGGAGTTCTTCCGCAAGCTCTATGACGAGGGTAAGTTTATCGAGCAGTCGTCGATGCAGTACTACGACGAGGAGGCACAGACCTTCCTCGCCGACCGCTACATCGTCGGCACCTGCCCCCACTGCCAGAACGAGAAGGCATATGGCGACCAGTGCGAGAAGTGTGGCTCAACGCTCTCGCCCGACGAGTTGCTCAACCCCAAGAGTGCCGTATCGGGTGCTGTGCCCGTGAAGCGCGAGACAAAGCACTGGTACTTGCCTCTGGATAAGTACGAGGGTTTCCTTCGTGAGTGGATTCTGGAGGGTCACAAGGAGTGGAAGTCGAATGTCTATGGTCAGTGCAAGAGCTGGCTCGACCTCGGTCTTCAGCCCCGTGCCGTAAGCCGTGATTTGGACTGGGGTATCCCCGTACCTGTGGAGGGTGCAGATGGCAAGGTGCTCTATGTATGGTTCGATGCTCCTATCGGCTATATCTCTGCTACTAAGGACCTTACACCCGACTGGGAGAAGTATTGGAAGTCCGAAGATACCAAGATGGTACACTTCATTGGCAAGGACAACATCGTCTTCCACTGCATCGTCTTCCCCTCGATGTTGAAGGCTCACGGCGACTATATCCTACCGGAGAATGTCCCCGCCAACGAGTTCCTTAACTTGGAGGGCGACAAGATTTCGACCTCGCAGAACTGGGCTGTATGGCTCCACGAGTACCTCGACGAGTTCCCTGGCAAGGAGGATGTATTGCGCTATGTACTCTGCGCCAATGCCCCCGAGACAAAGGATAACGACTTCACTTGGAAGGACTTCCAGGCACGCAACAACTCGGAGCTTGTTGCCGTGTTGGGCAACTTCGTAAACCGCGCCTTGGTGCTTACCAAGAAGTACTACGACGGCATCGTTCCCGAGCGTGGCATACTCACCGACTACGATGAGGCAACCATCGAGGAGATGCAGCAGATTAAGGCGTCGTTGGAGCGCAATATCGAGCACTACCACTTCCGCGAGGCGTTGAAGGATGCTATGAACTTCGCGCGTATCGGCAATAAGTACTTGGCTGACACCGAGCCTTGGAAGGTTATCAAGACTGACCCCGAGCGCGTTAAGACCATTCTTAATATCGCATTGCAGATTACCGCCAACACCGCTATCGCCATCGAGCCCTTTATGCCCTTCTCGGCAGAGAAGATGCTCAAGATGCTCGCTGTCGACAAGTTTGGTTGGGAGCAGATGGGCTCTATGGAGCTTATTGAGGCGGGTCACGCCATTGGCGAGGCACAGCTCCTCTTCGAGAAGATTGAGGACGATGTAATTCAGGCACAGCTCGACAAGCTCGCAGCAGCTCGCCAGGCTAAGCTTGCCGCCGAGGCAGAGAAAAATGTCAAGGAGCAGAAGGAGGAGGTGTCGTTCGACGACTTCCAGCGAATGGATATCCGCGTATCGACAATCCTCGAGGCAGAGAAGGTGGCAAAGACCAAGAAGCTCTTGAAGCTCACCATCGATACAGGCATTGACAAGCGCACTATCGTGTCGGGCATCGCCGAGTACTACACCCCCGAGCAGTTGGTGGGTCGTCAGGTGTTGGTGCTTGCCAACCTCGCACCTCGCGAGATTAAGGGTATCGAGTCACGCGGTATGATTCTTATGGCCGAGGATGCTTTGGGTCGCCTTGTGTTGCTCCAGCCCGAGGATAAGACTATGGCGGGCGCTATGGTAGGCTAACAAATTGATAATCAAGGGTTTAACTTAAAACAACCTAAAAATATAACCAAAAACTTAAACAAACAATTATGGAAAACATTAAATGGGGAGAGCTTGGTTTTGCTTACTACAAGACCGCTTTCAATGTTCGTTACCACTATGCTAACGGTCAGTGGAGCCAGATGCAGGTTACCGACGATGAGTACATCAAGATGCATATGTCTGCAGCTTGCTTGCACTATGGTTTGGAGATCTTCGAGGGCTTGAAGGCCTTCCGTGGTGTTGATGGTAAGGTACGCTTGTTCCGTCCCGACGAGAACGCTAAGCGTATGATTAACTCAGCTAACCGTCTCTGCTTGCCCGCACCTACTGTTGAGCAGTTTGTTGAGGGTTGCGTAGAGTGTGTTAAGCGCAACACTGAGTTTATTCCTCCCTACGAGACTGGTGCATCGCTCTACTTGCGTCCTACCCTTCTCGGTACAAAGACTTGTCTTGGTGTTCGTGCCGTAGACGAGGCTGATCTTATCATCTTCTGCGCACCCGTAGGTCCCTACTTCAAGGGTGGTATGTCGGCTATCAAGGCCCTCATTATGCGTGATCAGGACCGTGCTGCACCGCGTGGTACAGGTGATGTAAAGGTTGGTGGTAACTACGCTTCATCTATCTGGTCTTTGGAGGCTGCTCACCAGAAGGGCTTCTCTAATGTATTGTATCTCGATGCTGCAACCCACTCAAAGGTTGAGGAGTTTGGTGCTGCAAACTTCTTCGGTATCAAGAACAACACCTATGTAACTCCCAAGTCACTCTCTATCCTTCCCTCAATCACCAACAAGAGCCTTCGTCAGATTGCTCAGGATCTCGGTCTTACTGTTGAGGAGCGTGATATCCCCGTTGAGGAGCTCGCTACATTTGAGGAGGCAGGTGCTTGCGGTACTGCAGCTGTTATCTCGCCCATCGGCGCTTTGTACGACCTTGACAACAATATTACCTACGACTATGGTATGAAGGTTGGCGAGACTTGCAAGAAGATGTACGACCACTTGCAGGGCATCCAGTACGGCCGTGTAGAGGATATTCACAACTGGAATGTAGTTGTTGAGTAATAACTCTGCAAGGATTATAAAAAAAGACCACCGTTTTGGTGGTCTTTTTTGTTAGTTGTTAGTTATTAGATCTTAGTTTTTAGGGTATATTTAAGACCATTAGGACTAAAAGACCTTAAGACCATAAGAATAATTTCCTAATGTCTTATCGTCTTACTTGTCATATCGTCTTCTAATTACTAAAAACTAATAACTAACAACTCAAAAAAAGTGTTCCACGGGGAACACTTTTTTTATTTATCGGCCGAATTTAACTAATAAAACATTGATATCAGCAGGCGAGACACCCGGTATTCGTGATGCTTGACCAATAGTCGTGTGTCGAATACGGGTCAATTTCTGACGAGCCTCTATAGTTAGCGACTGCATTGCATTGAAATCGAAATCATCGGGGATAGCAATATTCTCCAACCTATGTAGCTTATCAGCAAAGAAACGCTCACGCTCGATATAGCCACGATACTTAATTTGTATCTCCGTCTGTTCGATAACCTCGGCAGACAACTCCTCTTTTTCGACAAAATTCTTTAAGCGAGGTACTGCCTCGATAAGACCTCGGAGTGTTACCCCACTTCGCAAAACGATGTCATAAAGCTTGCGACCTTGCGTCAAAGGCTCTTCTCCGACCGAAATTAAATAGCTGTCAATTTCGCCTATTTTGACCGACTGCTTGCGTAGGAAAGAAATAAGCGATTCTACAGAAGATGATTTTTTGAGTAAATTGTCGTATTTCTCATCCGAAACAAGACCAATTTCGTGACCAAGAGGTGTCAATCTTGCATCGGCATTATCTTGACGGAGCAAGATGCGATACTCGGCACGCGAGGTAAACATACGATAAGGCTCATCGACACCCTTAGTTACAAGGTCATCAATCAGCACACCGATATATGCCTCGTCGCGCTTTAAGACAATAGGCTCAAGGTTGTGCAACGAACGGTGAGCATTGATGCCCGCCATAAGACCTTGCGCTGCTGCCTCCTCATAGCCCGTGGTGCCATTGACCTGACCTGCGAAGTAGAGACCATCAACAAGCTTTGTTTCGAGCGAGTGGCGTAACTGCGTGGGTGGGAAGTAGTCGTACTCGATAGCATAGCCAGGGCGGTAAACATGCACATCCTCCAAACCCGAAATCTTACGCAACGCCTCCAACTGTATCTCGTATGGCAATGACGAAGAGAAGCCATTGAGGTAATACTCATTGGTAGACCTTCCCTCTGGCTCCAAGAAGAGCTGATGTTGCTCCTTATCGGCGAATGTTCTGAGCTTATCTTCGATGCTCGGACAGTACCTCGGACCGATACCCGATATTGTTCCGTTGAACAATGGCGAACGGTCGAAACCCTCACGCAAGGTGTCGTGTACCTCTTTTGAGGTATAGACCATAAAGCAAGGTAGTTGATGATTAACCACTTGAGTATCAGGGTCGTATGAGAATTTAGAAGGTTCCATATCGCCCTCTTGAACCTCCAAAGCATCGAAGTTTATGGTGCGGGCATCCAATCGTGCAGGCGTTCCAGTCTTCATTCTTCCGCTCTCGAAGCCGAGCGAAACGAGTTGCTCGGTAATGCCGTGCGAAGCTTCATCGCCCGCACGACCACCCTCTGCCGAGTTTGTTCCACAGTGCATCAGGCCACCGAGGAAAGTACCCGCAGTGAGCACTACCCTACGGCACTCAATCTCCACTCCCATTCGCGTTTTAACGCCCCTTACAGCGACTTTCTCCCCCGAGTGGTCGAGGAGTATCTCCGTGACGGAATCCTGCCACAAATAGAGGTTTCTGGTGTTTTCCAAAGTGCGTCGCCAAAGGCGCGAGAACTCCGACTTATCGCACTGCGCACGGGGACTCCACATAGCAGCACCCTTGGAGCGATTGAGCATACGGAATTGAATGGCGCTCTGGTCGGTTATTCTTCCCATCTGACCGCCAAGAGCATCTATCTCTCTCACTATCTGACCTTTAGCCACACCGCCTACAGCGGGGTTACACGACATAGAGGCTATCTTCTCCATATCGATAGTGATAAGCAGAGTGCGTGAGCCAAGACGAGCCGCCGCCGAGGCAGCCTCAGCACCAGCATGGCCAGCACCCACAACAACTATGTCGTAACTGAGCTTCATAGCATTTCGTGAAGTAGTTTTAGGTAGCGATTCTCCATACGGCGCATATTCTTCTCTGCCCAAGGCGTCTTATCCTTATGGCCACATAGATGTAGCGCTCCGTGAACAACAACACGGCGCATCTCATTGATAGGCAATGCGTTATACATAGGAGCATTATCTGTAACAGTATCTACATCGATATATACCTCACCCTCGACGATGCCCTCGCCTACCCTACTTTCACGGTTTTCGAATGTGATAGCATCTGTAAAGTAGTCGTGACCCAAGTAGTCACGATTCATCTGTCGGTGGAAGTCCGACGAGCAGAAGATATAGTTGATTTCGCCCGCCTTGTAGCCCTCCATTTCGATGACCTTTTCGATCCATCTACGGAGAACTAATCGTTTGGTAGGCAGATAGTTAGTGCCTTCGTTAAAGAAATGTATCATACTACCCTACTTCTTAAAACAATCCATCACCGACATACGCTTGTTGCTATCGGCGTGGTTAATCATAAACTGCATATAGGCGCTCTCCTTGCCCGTGTGGTCGATGCCGATGCCTATAGTGCCTATCTTTTGGTCGCGCTTAACGGTCTGGTTCTCCTTTACCGACACCGAGCCGAGGTGGGTATAGACGGAGATATATTGACCGTGGGCGATAAATACCATACTATGGTTGGTGTTATCCTTCGATATGCGGATAACCTTACCCTCATATATAGAGCGCACATCGGAGCCTCGCTTGCCCGTGATGGTCGCCATATTGCCTTGTGCCTTACTTACCGAGCCACCCACTACGGGGAGATTTAGCGCCTTTGTCTTGTCCGAGAACGAGCTACCGGCAGTATTTCCCTCGGTGAGCTTTCGAAGCTCTGCAATGGCGCTATTTAGCCTCTTTTGCTGCTGTTGCTGGTTGTTGAGTGCCTTACGCTCGGCAGATGATAGGTTGTTGTAGGTGCGCTGTGCCTCCTTCTTATCCTCTGCCAACGATGCTCGCTCCTTTTCCAACGACATCGTTATAGAGTCCAACTCGTGGCGACGGGTTGCCAAGCGCTCTCTTTCGATGCCCAACTCCTCCTCCTGCCGTGCTATCTCCTCAGCAAGCGCCTTACGGCTATCTGCGAGGTGCTGTACCTGCGCCATACGGCGTGATGCATCGGAGATACCTTCGGAAGAAAAGAGGTAGTTGGTGGCGGTATTCTGCCGATAACTGCGATATGCAGCACGCACAGCCTCGCCATATATTGCGCGGTTGCGGTCGAGAGCCTGTTGCAATGAGTCGGCAAGGTGGTCTACCATGGCGATATCCTCCTTTACAAGGTCCTTCTCGCGCTCTGTCTCGGCTATATAGTTATTGCGCAAGTTCATCTGTCGGTTAAGTGCCTTGACACGCTCCGATGCCGAACTCTTCTCTTTTTTGAGCTTCGACACCTCGCTCTTCGCCTTCTCCAAGTCCTTGCGGTACTGCTCCACCTTCTGCCGCTGCTCCTCAACCTTTTTGGTCGATTGCGCAGAAAGGAGTAGTGGGGTAGTGGTGAGTGCCACAACCATCAACAAACGCAATATATTATTTAACATCTTCACTCTTTAGTTCGTTTATATGTTTCTCCATTGTAGCCTTGTCGTAGCCCTTGTCAATGGCCTTCTTCCAGTAGGTTTCGGCCATAAACTTCTCGCCCAACGCCCACAATATATCGCCATAGTGTGCCAAGAGGTCGGCATCGCGCTGACCATCGAGCGACAAGGCACGAAGCATCAACTTCTTAGCCTCGTCGTAGCGCCCCATCTTATAGAGCACCCAAGCACAAGTGTCGATATATGTAGCATTACCCGAATCGAGCGACATAGCCAGATGTGCCATCGTAAGCGCCTTATCCAAACCACGACCCGTAAGCGAAAGGTAGTAGGCGTAGTTGTTCAACACAGGGATATTATTCTCGTCGTAGTGCAAGGCATCGTAGTAGGCTCTGAAGCACTTCATATCCTTGCCCTGCTCGTGATATATATCGCCGATATAGCCCAAATACTGACTACGCAACTTGTTATCCTCCAACTTTTTAGCACGCTTTACGCCCTGCTTAAAGATTTTCAGCGCTTTGCTGTACTCCTCCGTCTCGGTATAGTAAAAACCCTTAAACGAGAGTAGGGTATCGTTGCCCTTAAACCTTGCTGTAGCCCTATCCAACATTGCCACAATCTCGGCATCGCTCTTCTCCAAGAACATCATATATTGCAGCAACATAATATAGTCGTCAGCCGTTGCCGACTCATCATCTATATGGCGCAACATATAGTCGTACGCCTCATCCGTAGCGCCACCACCGATAAGGTGCATAGCGTATGCATTTACGAAGTTGCGGTTAGTGGGGTAGTCCATCGTAAGACCTACGATAATAGAGCCAAGGCGGAAGTAGTTGTCACGATAGAACTCCGTATTGCCAGTATACTGCTCCAATCGTCGCTCCTTATCCTTAACCGGCGCTCGCTTATCCTTAAACAATAGCTCCTCATAGTCGAGCATCTTACGCCAGTTGCCCACTCTATTGTAGTAGTCAGCAACCTCGGCAAGAGTCGATAGGTTGGTGGTGTCGATACGATAGGCACGAAGATATGTAGCCTCTGCCAACGAATCCTGGCGTGACACCTCATAAGCCTCGGCTAAAGCCAAGTGATTTTCAACACTATAAGGGCTCTCCTCGCACAATCTTTCTCCCTCCTCAATGGCTCGCTTATATTGGTGAGTATCAAGCAGTAAGCTCTGTTTCATAGCACCCAAGAAAGGGTGACGACCAAGGCGCAACTCGGCACTATCCAAGATAGCAATCGCACTATAGGGCATTCGCTGCACACCATACAAAAGTGCCAAGGCGTGATAGGTTGAGAGCTCCTTGTTATCCAACACCAACAAACGACGATAGATAGGCAACGCCTCACTATAGTTGCCCGAGGTGATAAGCATCGAACCATAGTTCTGGGCATACCACTTATTCGAGCTATCTGCCTCGTATGCTCGGCGTGCATACTCCTTGCTCTTATCACGGTTTCTGCTATCCGTAATACTCAAATAGTAGAGAGCAGGGGAGTAGGTGGAATCCTCTGCGATAAGTTCGCTCCATAGTTGGCGTGCTGCGACTGTATCTCGCTCGATAGATAATCGCTTTACGGCATCCGAGTGCCGATATGTTCGGCGCTGTCGCTCAGGCACGCTGTCGCAAACGGCATCTGCTGGCGAAGAGCAAAACTCCTGACCAAATGCAAATGCCGTAACGAATGACAACACAATGGTCGCCAACAATATTTTACTAATTTTTCGCAAAGTTAATCTTTACAAAGCGCCCTCAAACTGGTTAAGGAAGCGCACATCGTTCTCGAAATAGAGGCGAAGATCTCCCACGCCAAACTTAAGCATTGCGATACGCTCAATACCCATACCAAACGCAAAGCCCGAGAACTCCTTGGGGTCGATGTTGTTGGCCTCCAAGACATTAGGGTCAACCATACCGCAACCCATAATCTCCAACCAGCCAGTGCCCTTACATACGCCGCAGCCCTTACCGCCACAGATTGAGCACGACACATCCACCTCTGCCGAAGGCTCGGTGAAGGGGAAGTACGAAGGACGCATACGAATCTGCGCCTGCTCGCCAAAGAGCTCCTTGGCGAAGTACAACAGCGACTGCTTCATATCGGCAAACGATACATTGCGGTCGATATATAAACCCTCAATCTGGTGGAAGATGCAGTGTGCACGATATGAGATTGCCTCGTTACGGAATACACGACCAGGACAGATAACACGGATAGGGGGCTTCTGGCGCTCCATAGTACGCACCTGAATAGATGAGGTGTGGGTACGAAGCACTACATCGGGGTTGCTCTCGATAAAGAAGGTATCCTGCATATCGCGTGCGGGGTGCTCGGGAGGGAAGTTAAGTGCAGAGAATACATGCCAGTCATCCTCAATCTCGGGTCCATCTGCCACGGTGTAGCCCAAGCGCGAGAAGATAGATACAATCTCATTCTTCACAATCGAGATAGGGTGGCGTGAGCCTACCTGCTCCGATGTTCCGGGGCGTGTCATATCGTCGATATGTGATGCACTCATCGCAGCCTTATTCTGCAACTCCTCCTTAAGCGTGTTGATGCGCTCGGTAGCCACATTCTTAAGGTGGTTAAGCTTCTGACCAAGCTCGCGCTTCTGCTCCGCGGGTACGCTCTTAAACTCCTCCATAAGTGCGCCCAACGAGCCCTTCTTACCGAGAATCTTAATTCGGAAAGCCTCAACATCAGCAGCCGTAGCGGGTGCAAATGCCTCAATCTCCTTTAAAATCTCTTCAATCTTGTTAATCATATTTATAGAGTATTATTTTTCAATTTCGTATAATTGTACAAAGGTAAGAAAAAAAGAGTAAAGAGCAAAGAGCAGAGAGCAAAAGTTCATAGTTTTTAGAATTAGAAATTAGCAGTGAGCAATGGTTTTAGAAA
>JAGBYO010000137.1 GCA_017628735.1 Alistipes sp.
ACATTCTTCTCGTCCTCAGTAACCTCGATAGGATAAGCAACTACAACATCGCCCTCAGCAACTATGCCAAGCTGAACCCAAGTAGCACCCTCGTCGTAAGATACATACCATGTGTTGTCCTCAATCTTGAGCTTAGGGGTGACGCCATCGTTGCCGTTAGCACCTGCTGCACCGTCGTTACCATTAGCACCGTCGTTACCAGCAGCGCCATTCTCGCCGTCCTTACCGTCAGTACCTACAGCCTTAATCTTGTTGCCATTGGCATCTGTCAACCACTCACCATTAATAGTCCAGTAGTAAACGCCACCCTCTTCGGCAACACCGATTACGGGTGTCTGGCCATCCTTACCGTCAGCACCATTCTCGCCATTTGCGCCATCGTTGCCGTTAGCGCCGTCCTTACCATTCTTGATGGTGATAGAGTCGCCCTTAGCGAAGTTGATGGTGTAGCCATCCTCTGTCTCAACCACCTCGGTGATGTAGTCGTGCTTCTCCAACGCCTCGACGATGCCCTGCAACGCCTCGATGTTAGTGTTCATGTTTGTGCACAACTCCTCAAGGGTCTTGATGCGCTCCTCGTGGTCGTTGAGCTTTTCCCATACGGGGGTATCGTCATACGAGCAAGACGATACTACCAATGCAACCATAAAGGCTGCAAAAGCAAAAAGTTTTCTCATAATTGATATGTTTTTAAAGTGTTATTGTGTATCGCTTTTTTACGAAACACGCAAAATTAAGTAATATTTATGAATTGGTCAAGTGTTCGCTCATACTTTAAGCCGATATGGGTAGAAATAAAAAACGGACATCTGGTGTGATGTCCGTTGAAATTGGTTGGCTCTCGCCACGCGATTAGTAGCAGAATACCTTCTCCTTGGCTACAATCTCCACAGTGCCGAGTGTCGAGAGGTAGTTGAGGTCGATATCGTTGGGGTCGCCCAAGATAAGATAGGTGTAGGGGCGATTCTTGATCCACTCCTGCTGGAAGGCAACAACATCATCGAGCGTAAGCGTCTTAGCCTTTTCGTAGGCGGCCTTTGCGCGGTCGTCGCTTAAGTCCATAAGCTCATTGCGGAGGAATGTGCTGATAACACCACGACCATCCAAGCGGCGAGCCTCAACCGATTTGAGGTAGCTCTCCTTGGCAAGTGCAAAGGCGTTCTCCGAAACGGGCATATTGTCCACGATGTCGGCAAAAGCCTCGATAGCCTGCTGTACCTTGTCGTTCTGCGTAGCGATATAGGTGGTGAAGTAGTAGGGCATACCTGCCTCGTTACCCTCGTACAAGCCTGCAGTTGCCGAGTATGCCAAGCCACGAGCCTCGCGCATCTCCTGGAATACGATAGAGTTCATACCGCCCGAGAAGTAGCTGTTGTAGAGCTCGATGATAGCATCGTTCTCCACCGAGAATACCTCGCCTCGGTTAGAAATCTGGCGATAGTAAACCTGCTTTGCAGGGTAGGGGAGAATGATTACTCGATTTTCGGCTGTGGGCAAAATCTCGCGCTTAACCTTCATAGCATCGGTTGCCGTAGGCTCCTCTGCCATAGCGTGGTGCTTGGTGATAACCTCCGAGATAGCCTCCAACGATGCAGGGCCATAGTATGTTACTCGGTGCTCCAACTCAAAGAGGCGTGCAATACGCTCCAAAAGCTCCTCGCTTGTGAGTGCCTCAACCTCGGCATCCGACAATGTTACACGGTCGATAAACTCACCACCATAGAGCGCATACTGCGTAAGTGCCGAGAAGTTGGTCTGCTGATTGAAGAGACGGTTGTGACGCGATTTGAGGAAGCTATCCTTGTAGTTTTGGAGGATTGCATCGTCGCCAACGAGGTTGCGCAAATAACCCTCAACAAGAGCCATCGTAGCCTCCAAGTTCTCCTGCAAACCGCTGATATTGATGGTTGTCTGCTTGTTGTTCACAGAGACATACATCGACGAAGCGAGCTTGTACATCTGTGCCTTGAACTCCTCCAACGACATATCCTTCGAACCGAGCAACGCAGCATAGCCACGGGCAATGCTCATTGAGGGGTCGTAGTCGTTGCCTAGGTTGAAGGTGAAGGATAGCTCAAAGAGGTCGTTAAGCTCGTTCTTGGCGTAGAGTAGCTCAACACCCTCGGCCAATGCCTTGCGTGACATATCCTCGTCGAAGTTGATAAACTCAGCCTTCAAAGGCTCAACAACGCTCGTCTGCACCTCCTCCAAGAATGCCGAGCGGGCATCACGGTTAGTTGAAATGGGGGTAATCTGAGGCTTCTCAATCTTCTTCTGTGTGGTATCCTCGCCCTGACGCTTGTAGATAATTGCGTAGTTGTCCGCACGAAGGTTCTCCTGTGCCCACTTGACAATATCCTCCTTCGTAACCTTCTCAAGGCGCTCAAGCTCGTTGACTACGCTCTCCCACTTTAGGTCGGCGATAAAGGCATCAACGAACATCTCGGCACGCGAGCGGTTATTCTCCAGACCACTCATCTCCCAGAGCTTGTTGTTGGCGATAGATGCCTCGATAAGCGACTCATCCCACTCGCCACGGCAGAGCTTCTCAATCTCCTCGAGGAGCAAGTCGCGTACCTCTTCGAGTGTCTGACCCTCCTTGGGTGAGCCTGAGAGGGCCACCTGACCATAGTCCACGCCAGCGTATGCCGAGCCACGAGCCGATAGGGTGAGCTGCTTCTGGTTGATGTCTACATCAATCAAACCGCACATACCATTCGACAAGATGCTGCTTACCAAGGGCAAGATGTCGGCATCGGCGCTATTTTTGCCACCTGCCTGCCAAGCAATCTGTACGCTCTCCGACTCCTGACCCCATATGGTCTTTTCGCGAATCTCCGTGATAGGCTCGTCGCCAGCGTACTCAAACTCGGGAAGCTCAGCGTTAGGCTCC
>JAGBYO010000138.1 GCA_017628735.1 Alistipes sp.
ATTGGGTGGTAAATAAATAATCTTTTGAAGAATAAAGTTTCGTTGATTAAATATTTTTATATATAGGTATTTATGCCCGATTTGGTGGAAAATCAATGAATTATGTAAAAAAAGTTGAATAAAATTTGCGTAAATCAAAAAATAATTTTATAAATTTGCAGTTGAAAAAAACATTTTTTAACACATTAACCGCTATGAAAAATTTAGTAGAGAACATTGCCGCTCAGTATGAGGCATTCGCAGCAAATGCAAATTTGCAGGTAGAGAAGAACAACAAGGCCGCAGGTACACGCGCTCGTAAGGCCGCTTTGGAGCTCACCAAGCTTTTGAAGGAGTTCCGTAAGGTATCTGTAGAGGAGGCCAAGAAATAACATTTAATGTGAAAAGCCGCAATCTGCGGCACATCCTAAAGTTAACCACCGAGGGCTGTACTTCAGTACTATCCCTCGGTGGTTCCTTTTTACGATGCGCCACATCTCACGACTTTTGACAATAAATGTGGGGATTGCGATAGCGGCGCTACTGCTTTCGCTTCCCAAAAGCAAGAACCCTCGGGCTGTACTTCAAGTACTATCCCGAGGATTCTTCTTTTACGAAACGCCACATTAGCTCCACTCTGACAACAAATGTGGTAGTGCTGGCTGGGAGGTGGTTTATTAGGGTGTTTAGGGAGAGTAAGGAGCTTAGGGATAAATGTCGATAGCGCATCCCTAATTTCACTAAATTCCCTAATCTCCCTAAATTCTCTATTTTGCGTAAGGATAAATGATGGTAGCGCTTTGCTCTCTTTGCTCTTTGCTCTGTGAACTTTGCTCTAAATAAAACAAGAGGCTACCGCAATATGCGATAGCCTCCATTGTTTTGATAGTCTATTGATTACTCTGCCTCGGGGCGCATAATAACCAAGGTGCGGTTGTTGTCCTTGAGGATGCGCTGAGCAAGTGCCTTAACATCCTCTACGGTAACGCTCTCAAGAACTTTGAGGTAGTCCTCCTTGTAGTTGTAACCCTCCTCATACCAGCGGTTGATAGCTGACATCCAGCCGCTGTTGTTCTCCAAGACATTAGCGTAGTTCTTCTGCAAGAACTCCTTAGACTTAGCGATATCGTCTGCCAAAGGACCCTCCTCAGCAATCTTGCGGATCTCCTTGTCGCAGATCTCTACAAGCTCGTTAGCCAACTGCTCGTTGGTGTCGAATACGATAGCCATAAAGTACTTCTCAACGGGATACTTCTCGACATCAGCCTGAACGCTTACGCCATAGGTACCGCCCTTCTCCTCGCGGATAGATACCATGTAGCGTGAATCAAGAGCACGGCTCAAGAGCTCCATTGCCATACGGTTGCGAGCGTTATTCTCGTAGTCGCCAGTGTAAACAAGGCGAACAGATACCTTAGGCTGCTGCATAGCGGTGCGGAAGTCGTTGGTTACAACACCCTCAGCGAAGCGAACGCCATCGTCAACAACAGCGTACTCTACCTTCTTAGAGGTGGGGAGTGAACCGATATACTTCTCTACAAGGGGCTTCAAAGTCTCAAGGTCTACATTACCTGCGATAACGAAGCGGAAGTCATCAGCATAGCCGTAGAGCTGTGAGTGTACAGACTGCAAAGCGGGGATGTTGATAGCCTCGATCTGAGCACCAGAGGTGATCTGACGACGAGCGTGGTCGCCATAGAGAGTCTTCTGGAACTCCTTGCTTACGATGTAGTTGGGATCCGACTCCATATTCTTGAAGTAGGGAACATACATCTTCTTCATGTTGTCCAAGTCGGTCTGGTCGAAGCGAGGAGCAGTGAAGTTGAGGTACATAAGCTGGAGGATAGTCTCGATATCCTTGGGTGAACCACCTGCCGATACGCTGTGCTCATAAGCACCTACACCGGTCTGTGCCCAAGCTGACTTGCCTGAGAGCTGCTTAGCAAGCTCGTTAGCAGAGAACTCCGAGATACCCGACTGACCCATAACCATCGAGAGGAACGAACCCTGATAGTAGTCAGCATCGCTGAGCAATGAGCAACCACCCTTAGAAGTAGCGTTAATCATAACCTCGTCAGCCTTCAAAGTAGAGGGGCGAACAACAACGGTGATACCATTCTTCAATACCCACTCAGTGTAGCCGAGCGACTCGTTGTAAGATGTAGACTTAACCTTAGAACCCTTGAACTTCTTTGCGGGGTCGATCAAAGGCTTCTTAACGGTGTTATCCTTGTAGGGCTCAACCTCGGCAGCAGAAACCTCAGCGATGATAGCCTTAATCTCCTCCTCGGTGGGGATTACAAGACCCTCCTTCTTGGGTGAACGAGCAAGGATAACGAGGTTCTCGTTGGGGCGAACAAGCTGTGAGTATGCCTGGTTGATCTGATCAACGGTGAGGCTGGTGATAAGAGCCTGGTCGATCTGCCACTCCATCTCAGGATCCATCATAGTGGTACCCTTAGCGTAGTTGTCGAGGTAACGCTCTGCATACTGACGGTTGGTTACATCGTTACGGTTGGTGTACTGACGCTCAGCATAGCGCAACAACTCCTGCTGTGCACGCTCAAACTCACCAACGGTGAAGCCGTGACGACGCATACGCTCCATTTCGGTGTAGATAGTGCGGAAAGCATCGAGGATGCGACCCTCGTGAGCAGTTGCAGAGAATGCGGTAGACTCCATAGTGGGGCATATGCCGATGCCACCCTCCGACATGCCACCACCAAGGATGGGGGCGTCAGCCTTCTGAGAGATCTCCTCGAAACGAGCGCTCATCATCTGAGATACGAAGCTGTAGATAAGGTCGGTAGAGTAACCAATCATAGTACCCTTGAGCTCCTTGGGAAGAGCATCACGACGAGCAAACATCATAACGCTTGACTGGGTAAGCTCGGGATCAGAGAATACAGAGATGATAGGCTCCTCGGTAGCAGGCACGATGACAACCTCCTTCTGTGCAGCATCTGCGGGTGAAGCGGGAATATCGGCCATCAAGGTCTTAATCTTAGCCTCAATCTGGTCAACATCGATATCACCAACGATTACAAGTGCCTGATACTCGGGACGATACCACTTCTTGTAGAAGTTCTCCAAAGAGGTGTGGTCAAACGACTCCAAGCCCTCGAGGTAACCGATAAGGTTGCGGTGCTCGTAGATTGAGCCCTTGAAGAGGTTGCGGAACATGTCGTTCTGGGCACGAAGCTGTGCGCCATCGCGAGTACGAAGCTCCTCCTTGATAACACCACGCTCCGAGTCAATCTCGGCGGGCTGCAAGGCGATGAACTGCGACCAGTCGTGGAGGATAAGAAGAGCAAGGTCTACATTCTCCTCATTAACGGGAAGGTCCATAACCATGTACTGGGTGCAATCCCAAGAGGTGAAGGCGTTGAGGTTCAAACCGAACTGAACACCGATGGTCTCAAGCTTCTCGATAAGCTGCTTGCCGGGAAGGTTCTTGGTACCGTTGAAGGCCATGTGCTCGAGGAAGTGAGCAAGACCCTGCTGGTCGTCTGCCTCCTGAACAGCACCTACATCGTGGTAGATGTAGAAGCTGGCCTGGCCCTTAGGCTTCTCATTGTGGCGAATGTAGTAGGTCATACCATTCTCAAGACGGCCTACGCGAACATTCGGATCTGCAGGCAGGGGAGCCATAGGGTCCTGCGCACAGAGGCTCGTAACACCAATCAAAAGTGCAACGAGTGAAAAGATAAGTTTACGCATAAGTTTGTAAATTAAATAATTATGTTAGTGAAAATTTTCTCGTTTGCTATTTTCGCCTAATAAATCAAGCAAATATACTATTTTTTGCTTAATTCGATGCTTTTTGTCGCTATATTTTTTTCTTATTCAGTAATAAAGGTTACTTATAAAGTAATACACGCCTAACTAACGCAGAGTATATTTCGTTATTATGTGTGGTGCAAAAAATGTAAAGACCAAAGCATATGGTGGTGACTTTGGTCTTTATTATTTATGGTCTTTGTCGCTCTACTCCTCGCGTTTAAGGTCGCGTGTAGCGTTGATAATCTCGTTGGCGGTGCGTAAAGATTTAGCGAGGTTGCTGATGCCGAATACAAGACCGACAATAAGACCTACTACGGCACCGCAAGCAACGGCAATCTCTCCCGTTTTCCATATCTCATAGCCCATACCTCCAAACCAAATAACGAGGAAGGGGATAGAGAAGTAGAGCCACTGGATATTCATACGCTTGTAGCGAATCATTGTTTCGGCAATCTCGACAATGGTGTAGCGCGAGAAGTATTCGTCACGCAGACCCTTGCAAGTCTGCCACTCATAGAAGGCGGCAATAAGGAGAAATGCTGCACCTATGTAGCCGTAGATGATGTTGAAGCCGAGGAAGTGCATCGCCCAAATCATATAGGGCGAAAAGATGAGGGCAAGCACTATAAGAGCTATGCTTCGGCGCATCAGTTTGTTCGCCTTTTCCGACATCGTTCTACGCATCACACGCTCTGTAATCATACGCTCGGAGTTGAGCATATCTTTAAGTTTTGCGAGCTGGTCACGCATATCGTTAAGTTCTTGATAATCTTTATTGTCGTTCATGCTATTTCAAGTTATTCGTTAGACATATTTTTGAGTTGCTCTTTTATGCGGTAGAGCTTAACCGATACATTCTTTACCGAGATGCCGACAATCGAGGCAATCTCCTCGTAGCTCATATTTTCGAGCCACAGCAATACTATCGCTCTGTCGAAGGGTTGCAGTCGGTGGATGCGCTTGTGGAGCATCTGCATCTGGCGGCTATCGCTATCCTCGTCGGTGTAGAGGTTACGACTCATATCGAGTTTTAGCGATGATGAACGGCGCTTGCTTCGCTCCATCGAGATACAGGTGTTGAGGCTTATACGCCAAATCCAAGTGGCGATGTTGCTGCGATGCTCAAAGCCATCGAAGCCGTGCCACAGCTTTATAAGCACCTCTTGGAAGAGGTCATCTGCCTCGTCACTCGACTTGGCAAACATAAAGCACACGGAGTAAATCGTGCTTCGGTGTTCGCGAACTAAATTAGTAAATTCTCTCTCTTTCTCTGTCATAATTTTGTCTGTTAAATGGGCTTTTGGCCAATCCCTTTTACTTATTAGACGCCAATGGCACACAATTAACTACAAAATTACGAAAAAAACTTTAATTTTATTTTCGCTGAGTGCCGAAGGTTTCGTATCTTTGCATATAAATAAAGTATCGAATATGGCAGAGATTACTACATATAAGTATCGTGTAGAGCCTCAGGATGTAGATTTTACGCTACACGCATCGGCAAGTGCGATTGTAAACTATATGCTCAATGTTGCTGGTCGTGATGCCCACAACAAGGGTTTTGGTGTTGAGGTGTTGCAGGATAGCTCGTTCACTTGGGTGTTGTTGCGTTTCTGCGTAGAGATTGACTACCGCCCTGAGCAGTACGAGGATATTGAGATTGATACATGGATTTCGGACTTCAACCGCCTAACATCTACCCGTAACTTCCGTATGCGCATCGGCGATAGGGTTATAGCATCGGGCGTATCGCAGTGGTGCGTGCTCAATATGGAGACTCGCCAGTCGGTGGATATGTCGATGATGAAGGAGGCGCACGACAGGTTTATCGTGGCTGAGCCATCGCCTATCGCTGCACCAGTTCGTCTGCGCGCTATCGAGGCAGAGGCATCGGTTTCTCGACCTGTGGTTTATAGCGATATCGACTTTAACCGTCATATGAACACCTTGCGCTATGTCGACCTTATCTTCGATACACTGCCACTTGAGCAGTTCGAGAAGGGCGATGCTATGCGATTGGATATCAACTTCTTGGCCGAGGCTCGCTATGGCGAGGTGGTGTCGGTAGGTTATCTCGATAGCGATAATGGTCGCCAGTTTGAGATTTCGTCGGATGCCGACAAGGTATTGTGCCGTGCAAAGATAGAGTACAAATAAAGAATGATGAAGCGAAGGTTGAAGATTGCCGTTGTTGGTCCCGCGCACCCATATCGTGGTGGCTTGGCGTCTATTATGGAGACTATGGCCCGTGAGTTTCAGTCGCGTGGCTATGATGTCGACATCCTTACCTTCACGCTTCAATACCCCTCGTTGCTATTTCCGGGTAAGAGTCAGACGGTAGATACCCCTGCACCCAAGGATTTGCGTATTCGTCGCCGACTTTCGACCATCAACCCCCTTTCGTGGTGGAGTGTGGGTCGAGAGCTACGAAAGGCAGAGCCCGACATCGTGCTGATGAAGTATTGGACACCCTTTATGGCGCCCGCATTCGGTACGGTGGCACGCCTTGCACGCAAAAATCGTAAAACCAAGGTTATCTGCCAGATAGATAATGTCGAGCCCCACGAACATCATATTGTCGATAAGCCCTTCAACCGCTACTATCTACGCTCGGTAGATGGTTTTATCTATATGTCGGAGCAGGTACACGGCGAACTGAAAGCATATACCTCTGCCTCTGCGCACTTCTCGCCACACCCTATGTTTGAGCATTTTGGCGAGAGGGTAGAGCGAGAGGAGGCGTGCCAAAAACTTGGTCTTGACCCCAAGGTGCGCTATGCGATGTTCTTTGGTCTAATCCGCGATTATAAGGGGTTGGATACGCTGCTTGATGCTTGGCAGAAGTTCCGTCGTGAGGGTCATAAGTTATTGATTGCTGGCGAGTTCTACGCCTCGCAAGATAAGTATATGGCACAAATCGAGCGCCTTGGTCTGCAAGATGATATCGTGCTTCACGACTTCTTTGTTGCCGATAGCGATGTCCGCTACTACTTCTCGGCGGCGGATTGTGTGGTGTTGCCATATAAGACAGCTACGCAGAGTGGTGTAACGCAGATATGCTATAACTTCTGCACTCCAGTAATTGTTACCCGTGTGGGTGGATTGGCTGAGATTGTGCCAGATGGCAAGGTGGGCTTTGTGTGCGACCCATCGGTTGAGGGTGTGCGCAACGCTATTGAGCGAATATATGAGGGGGATACCCTCGAACGCTTCCAAGAGAATATGCTAGAGGAGCGCAAACGCTTCTCTTGGCAGGCGATGTGCGATGCTATCGAGGAGCTCTACTACGAACTAATCAAGTAAGAAACGCATTGTATCTACGCCATCGGCGTAATCCGTAAGGGTGGGGTATTGCGCTCTGCCAAAGGGTACGCTATGCTCGATTGGCGAGTGCGAAACGACACATTGGATATCCTCGCGGTGCTCGTCAAGCCACATCTGAACCTCTGAAAAGTCGCTATACTCTCGGCGAGTAACGATAGCGGTAGACTCCGAGAAGTCGTTGCCCTCTGTAATAAGAAAACCTCCAGCATCCACGACCTCCACACCACGCATCGTAAGCAAGGCTCGCTGTGTGGCGATATTGCGCTGTTGCTTGGAATTTGATGCATTGCACTTCGGGACATTGATGCGGAAGTGGCGAGGCACGAAAATCATCGCAACAGAGCGACAACCAAGCCCCGAGTAGGCGGTGATATCGGTGCAGAGTGCCGATAGCTCCTCGTTGCTCTCACGACCATCGAGAACAGCGACAGAATGTCGGCTACCACGAAGCAGAGTGCGGGTTGAGGCGAAGTGCTCACGGAAGTAGCGGTTGGCATCATCACCACCTGTGGCAATGGCCATATCGTAGTGCTCTTCGGCAGAATATTTATCTATTTGAATGTTAGGGTTGATATCTCGCAACTCGTTGATAACAAACTCCATTAAGACCTTGTCCTTACTCGATGGTTTAACTGCACAGATATGTCCGCTTGCCACTACGCACATAAGGTCGAAGAAGCCCACCAACGGAATATTTCCTGCCATAATGACAGCCACTCGCTTGGGCTCTGAGGTTGGCGTATACTGGCACAACCACTCCTCAATCTTCTCTCGTTGGAGCATCTCCGAGCATATAGCATCCACGGCACGGAGGATATCTTCGCGCGTAAACCAGCCATTCTCGGCGATAGCCTGCTCGATAACTCGATTGGTGCGCTCATCGTTGCCGAAACAGCGGAGACGAGAGCCGAGCGTGGAGAGTGTATCAACGATATTTATCATAGGATTCTGAGTGCTATGGCAGCGCAAGCCTCGGCATCGGCTAAGGCGTGGTGGTGTTGGTTGAGGTTATATCCGCAGACCGAGGCTACGGTGGGTAGCTTGTGGTTGGGTAGTTGCTTGCCAAAGACCTTGCGTGCAGCACGGCAGGTGCAGTGGAAGGTGTAGTTGGGGTAGGGCATACCGTAGGCCTCGTGCACAGCACGAAGACAACCCTCGTCAAAGGGTGCGTTATGCGCTACGAAGGGCAGACCCGCAATGAGGGGTTGAAGCTCGCGCCAGACAAAGGGGAAGCCGACCTGAAAGTCGGTATCTCGGCGTGTCATACCGTGAACGGCGGTACAGTAGGGCGAGTAGAAGTTGGGAACAGGGCGGATAAGGCGGTGTTCACGAGCCACAACCCGACCATCACGCACAACGACAATACCCACCGAGCAGACGCTCGATCGGTTGTTGTTCGCAGTCTCGAAGTCTATGGCTACAAAGTCTCTCATCTCTAACGCAGTGCCTCGCTCTGGGCAATCATATACTCGATATAGCCGACATCGGTGCCGTCCTTGACCATCACACGCTTCTCGCTATCAAGTAGATAGAGTGCAGGGATAGCACGGAGATTATAGAGCCTCTCGCGCGAAATCGCCATATCGGCATCGTAGCCCGAAATCCAGCGCTTGGGCATCTCGGGTTGATAGTCGCGCCACGCCTGAAGGTCCGCATCGGGGTAGATGGCGAGGATTTTTAGGCGACCCATCTCCTGAAGCTCGTTGAGCATCGGCGATGCCTCAATCTGCTCGGTAATCTCGCGACACATAGGGCAACCAGGGTTGTTGAGCATCACGATAAGGTAGTCGCTATCTATTGCGTGCATCTTCGCCTTACGACCATTGAGCAGGGTATACTCAAAATCGTTTGCCGTATGGTTAAGGCGGTTGAGCTTGCAGATTTCGAGGTCGTAGGCGGGAATCATGCGCTCATACTCGTCGAGTAGCGCAGACTCGGCCAAGGTCTCCAAGACGGGGATATAGTACTCGTCGTTGCGCAACGGGGAGTTGGGGTCGTGGAGCACCATCTCGGTAATTGTAGAGAAGAACTCCAAAACTGGGCGACTACGCTCGGCACGGTGCATCAAAGCACGCATAAGAGAGTCGGCACGCTGTGGCTCGATAAACATCACATACGACGCCATAGCCTCGCATAGGTCGATGGTGTCGTAGGCAACGACCAACGAGTCGGCATCGAAGTCGAACTTATCCCAGTAGGTGTCGATATATCGATAGTAATCCTCTTGGGTCTGTATCTGTGAGATATCGCCCGTGCGCTCCATACGGCGAGTGCCTGGCTTATAGACGATAGCCTCGGTCTCGGCCTTCTTGGGCTGGTTGTTACAACCCACGGCAAGGAGAGCGACGACAAAAAGGAATAAAAATCTTCTCATTGTTTGCTAAATGAAAAAAGAGCCCGCCCCGTCGGGACAGGCTCCGTAACTATTACATACGCTCGGGAACTGCGATACCCAAGAGCGACATTGCCGAACGAATGGTGCGTGCCACCTCCGAGGCGAGCTTGAGGCGCAAAGCACGAACTGCCTCGTTCTCCTCCTTGAGGATTGAGTGGTCGTGGTAGTAGCCGTTGAACTGCTTTGCAAGGTCGTAGGCGTAGGCTGCAACTACCGAGGGCGCAAACTGCTGACCTGCGGTGCGAACTGTTGCAGGGTACTCCGAGAGAGCCTTGATAAGCTCCACCTCCTCGGGGAGAAGCTCTGCCGAAAGGTAGCTATCGGTGTTGATGCCAGCCTCGTCGGCCTTACGCATAATCGAGCGAATACGCGCGTGGGTGTACTGGATGAAGGGGCCAGTGTTGCCGTTGAAGTCGATACTCTCGCGGGGGTCGAACAACATAGTCTTCTTGGGGTCTACCTTCAAGATAAAGTACTTCAAGGCGCCAAGACCTACCATCTCCGAAATCTTCGCTGCCTCCTCCTCAGAGCAACCATCGAGCTTGCCCAATTCGTCAGACATCTCGCGGGCTGTGCCAATCATATCGGCGATAAGGTCGTCGGCATCTACTACCGTACCCTCGCGCGACTTCATCTTACCCTCGGGCAACTCAACCATACCGTATGAGAGGTGGAAGATATTGTCGCTCCACTCATAGCCGAGCTTCTTCAATACAAGCTTCAATACCTGGAAGTGGTAGTTCTGCTCGTTGCCCACAACATATATCATATCGTCGAGCTTGTTCTCCTCGAAACGGCTAAGTGCTGTACCCAAATCCTGAGTCATATATACCGAGGTGCCATCGCCACGCAAAAGGAGCTTCTGGTCAAGACCATCTGCCTCAAGGTCAATCCACACGGAGTTATCCTCCTTGCGGAAGAATACACCCTTCTTAAGGCCCTCCTCTACGAGGCTCTTGCCCAAGAGATAGGTCTGCGACTCGTAGTATACCTTGTCGAAATCGACACCCATAGCCTTGTAGGTTACATCGAAGCCCTCGTATACCCAGCCGTTCATCTTCTCCCAGAGAGCGTAAACCTCGGGGTCCTTAGCCTCCCACTTACGCAACATCTCCTGTGCTGCAAGCATCACAGGTGCGCACTTCTTGGCCTCGTCCTCAGAGATGCCCTTCTCGGCCATTAGAGCCTTAACCTCTTGTTTGAAATGCTTGTCGAACTCGACATAGTATTTACCTACAAGGTGGTCGCCCTTCATGCCCGATGACTCAGGTGTCTCGCCATTGCCATAGAGCTGCCAAGCAAGCATCGACTTGCAGATGTGGATACCACGGTCGTTCACCAAGTTAACCTTGATGACATTGTGACCATTAGCCTTGAGAATGGTAGCTACCGAGTAACCGAGAAGGTTGTTGCGGATGTGGCCTAAGTGAAGTGGCTTATTGGTGTTGGGCGATGAGTACTCAATCATTATGGTGCGACCCGATGAGGGTGCAATGCCGTAGTTCTCGGTCTCGACAATCTCCTTGAAGCGTGCCGACCAGAACGAGGCGTCTACCGATAGGTTGAGGAAGCCCTTGATTACATTGAAACTCTTAATCTCTGGTGTCGAAGCCACAATCTTCTCGCCAAGCTCGGTGGCTGTAGCCTCGGGTGACTTGCGTGATGCACGCAATAGGGGGAATACAACGACGGTATAGTCGCCCTCGAACTCCTTGCGTGTCTTCTGAATTTGGAGGTTGTCGCTTGCGCCATACAACTCCTCGGCTGCACGCGCCACAACACCTGAAATAAACTCTTCGATATTTATCATTGTTACCTATATTTATATTCGTAGGCGCAAAGATACGAAAAAAAATCTAAATTCTAATTTTTAATTCATATCTTTGCCCAATAATTCTAAAAGTATGAAGATTGCAGATATTGAGTTGGGCGAGAATCCTCTCTTCCTTGCGCCGATGGAGGATGTTACCGACCCTTCGTTTCGCTATATGTGTAAAAGGTTTGGTGCCGATGTCGTCTACACCGAGTTTATCTCGTCAGATGGCCTTATCCGCGATGCCTGGAAGTCGCGTGCAAAGCTCAATATCGCTGATTATGAGCGACCTGTGGGCATCCAAATCTATGGCCACTTGATTGAGCCTATGGTCGAGGCAGCACGCATTGCCGAGAGCGCCAACCCCGATATTATAGATATCAACTTCGGTTGCCCTGTAAAGAAGATTGCCAATCGTGGCGCTGGCTCTGGTATGATGCGCGACCCCGACCTTATGGTCGAGATGACACGCCAGATTGTGCGAGCCGTAAATAAGCCCGTAACGGTCAAGACACGCCTTGGCTGGTCAGACGAGATGAAGAATATCGAGGAGATTGCACTACGCCTGCAAGATGTTGGCATTGCGGCACTTACCATTCACGGCCGCACCCGTTCGCAGATGTATCGTGGCGAGGCGGACTGGACACTTATAGGCAAGATTAAGAATGACCCACGCATCACAATACCCATTATCGGTAATGGCGATGTCGATTCTGCCGTGAAGTGCAAGCAGATGTTCGACCGCTATGGCGTTGATGGCGTGATGATTGGTCGTGCCACTTATGGCCGCCCTTGGATTTTCCGAGAGTGCAAACACTACCTCGAAACAGGCGAGATTTTGCCACAACCCTCGGTTGTTGAGCGTGTGGCAATAGCCAAGGAGCATCTTGCCAAGTCGTTGGAGGTCAAAGGTGATAGGGTAGGTATCTTGGAGATGCGCCGACACCTCACCAACTACTTCAAGGGTCTGCCCGACTTTAAACAGACCCGCCTAAAACTCGTTACATCGTTTGATGCAGACGAGATACGCTCGACGCTTGATTATGTTGCCGAGCGTTGGGGCGACTTCGATATGCGTGATGCAGTTCCCGCACCGCTATCGCACGACATATAAGAAGAAAACGCTACCCCAAAAAGGTAGCGTTTCTCTTTGCTCTTTGCTCATTGAACTTTGCTCTTAGAACAAGTAGCCGGTGTTGATGTAGAAGGCACCCTTGCCATCCTGATTCTTGATGATGGGGTCTTTGCTGAACTTGCTGACGGGCAAGCCATACTCGAAGGCTACGATGAAGTTCTGATTCATAATAAAGCGCAAGCCACCACCTACGGTGATATGTGGGCGGTCAGCCTTTGCACCCTCAGCCATATATGCCTCATACTCCGAGCGATACTGCTCATCGCCACGGAACGACATATCACGACCCTTCGTCACCATAGTACCGTCCGAGAAGATGTTTAGACCGAAGGCGATATTCTGCTTCCAGAGCGTAAACTGCACAAAACGCCAGCGCAACTCGACATTGTACGATGCCATATCCAAGCCCTGCACACGGCTACGCATAATACCACGAATAGTGCGGTAGCCACCCATGCCATCACGGTCGTAGGTCTGACCCATGGTGGTGATGTAGGGCAATACATAGTAGGGTGTATCCTTGCCGAAAGAGCCCTCATAATTAAGACGATAGGCGAATGTAAGGATGTCGTTCTTCACGATAGGCACATAGTGGCGGAAGGTTGCCGAATAGCGGTAATAGGGGTTGGTTGTACCGAGCCACTTGGGAGCCATCATAAGGTGTGCCTCGGCCCAGATACCGCGCGAGGGAGCACCCTCCTTGTCGCGTGTGTCGAACAACAAACCGAGGCGTACCGAGCTGTTAAGGCCACCCCAAGCCTCATCCTCCGAGATAAGACCCCACTTGCGGTACTGGTCAAAAATCGTAGGCTCATCGGCGGGGAACATCTTCTCCTCCTTCTTGTTTTTGTTAATCTTGTCGAGGTTTAGAGCACCCTGCTTATTATATCCCTGCTTGAAGTAGCTGAGGTGGTAGCCAGCCTCCCAGAAGAGCTTCTTATCCCAAATGTTACCCACAAAGTCGCTCTTGAAGAGTATCGCAAGGCGGTTGATGCGGTACTTGGGGGTGTAGATGTAGTTATCGAGGTTCTCCTTATCCTTACCCAACGCTACACGCTCGTGGTCGTAGTGCGACATATAGCCGTTGAAGCCGTAGAAGTCCATAGCCTTGTCGTTGGTGATGGTGAGTGCCGATGACCAGCGCACGCCAGGGATAAGAAAGCGGTTGTCGTACGACACGACAAAGAGCTGTGAGCCCTTGGTGAAGAACGAGGCCTCGAAGTACCAGTGCTGACGGGTGTTGGGGTACATCGAGCCATCGCCAAAGTCGTAGATATTGAGCAGGGCACCGAGCTGGAAGCCCTTGTCGGCATCGAAAGCCACGGCGGGCAGAGGGCCGAAGTTGTAGCCAGTCTTTACAATCTCCTTCTTCTTTGGAGCTTCTGCCGTAGCGGTGTCGGCATCGGTAGTTTGGGCGTAAAGGCTTGTTGCAAAGAGTGTTGCAACAGCCAAAACAGCGTAGCGTAGTTTCATAAAGTTATGTTATTCTGTTAGTATTCTCTTGATTTCGCGATATTTAAGGCGCAAGGGCTTGTTCATAAGTAGCTTGATGTCTGATATGAGCAATCGCACCAAACGCCACGACTCCTGAGCCACGATAGGTGCGGGAAGTAGAGCCAGCGTAATGGGCAATGCCCACTGCCACGGCAGGGCGATATAGGCCACCACCGAGTAGATAATCATCAGCACGGGCCACACGACAAGGTTTACAAGATAGCGCACCGAGTTGCGGAATGCAGGGTCCTTGAGCATCGTGAATACCCACGCAGTAACGCCATTTAGTGGCAATGTGAGCAATGATGCGGGGAGGGTGTAGGGTAGCGTTACGATAAGGAACAACACCTTCAAGATGCGTGAGAAGATGGGATACTTCACCGACACCGATTTGAGGCTGATGCTCTGGGCGGTACGCATATCGTAGGCCTCCTTGCCCAAGCGCAATAGCTCCTCGGCAACCTCGGGCTGTGATTCGCGCAACTGCGCTATCTCGCGGATAGTGCGGATGTTAGCCTCGAAATGGGCATCAAGACCCTTGAGAGGCTTGCCATCGACAACGAATTTATAGTTTTTGACCTGTCGCTTAACCACCGTAGCGCAAATCTCATACATCGCATCGTAGTCCTCGTCGTTCGGAATGTGGAATATCGAACGGTGCATACGCTCCGTAAGCAGGTCACGCATTGCCGTAATCTGCTCGGCCTGAGATATTTCGGCGTTCTCCGAAAGGAAGCGACCGACATTTATCGGCTCGCCAATCTGCACACGCACCGTAGAACGGAAACGGAAGAACGAGCCATAGCGCAAGCCTACGGGCACGATATAGAGTGGCGTATCGGGCATAAGCTCAACTGCCGAGAGGGCGATGCGGAAGATGCCCTTTGAGAGTGGCAACGATGAATATTTTGCCTGATGTGTACCCTCGGGAAAGATGCAGAAGGGGACACCATCACGCAACACATCTACGGCACGCTCGATAGTCTCGTTGTTCTTCTTAACCTCCTCGTAGCCATCCCTCATACGCATAATGGGCATAATCTTGAGGAACGATAGAATCTTCGCAATCTTGGGGTTGCGGAAGATGTCGGCACGCGCCACAAAGACCTTGGGACGGTGGTCGATAGCGAGAATCACCATCGCATCCATAAGGGCGTTGGTGTGGTTGGGTGCAAAGATTACTGCGCCATCCTTGGGGATAAACTCTCGGCCTACATACTTAATCTTGCGGTACGATAGTTTGAGCGCCAAGTCGGTGTAGTAGCGCAAAAAGTCGTAGGCGAAGTTATAGTCTTGAATCTTCTTTGCCATAGGCTCGGGGGTGTTGCGTTATGCCAAGGGGCGACGACGGAATAGCGAAGCTACCGAAAGACCCGAAACAATGTGCCATACACCCCACAGTGCGGTGATAAAGAGCATACCGCCGTTGTTGTCCCATATTGCGGGGTCGAAGATTGCAGGGTTGAAGAGCAAGATAAGGCCGAGACCCGAGTTCTGAATACCCACCTCGATAGTCATCGAGCGACGGTCGGCCTTGGGAAGATGGAAGAGTGTTGCGCCACCATAGCCTGTCGAGAGCGCACAGCCATTGTGGAAGATAACCACAATAAGGGCGCAAAGGATTGATGCAACAACCTGATATGTGCCCTCCAAAGCTGAGATAACCTTCGACAACGATACGAGAACCATACCGAAGAAGAGTATTATCGAGAGTATCTGCGAAGGCTTCATAAGGCGCTTAGTGGCGTTGGGGAAGTAGTGGGCAAAGGCGATACCAAGCACAATGGGCAGACCCAGAAGGAGCATAATCTGCTCGAACATATCGCCAAAGGGGATAACGAGCGTAGGAATCTCGTTGTTGATACTTGTGAGCTTGCAGTAGAGTGTGCCCCACGCCCAGAAGTTGATAGGCGTAACGATGGGTGCAAGGGCTGTTGTTACGGCGGTCATCGACACCGAGAGCTCGATATTACCCTTGGCATACGACGACATAAAGTTTGAGATATTGCCACCTGGACACGATGCAACGAGCAACATACCGATGGCCACCATAGGCGTGATAATAGGGTTGAGTAAGAGGGCTACGGCACAGGTAACTGCGGGTAGTGCCACCCACTGCATCAAAACACCTACGATAATCGACTTGGGCTGACGAAATACATCTTTGAAGGTCTCGACCTTGATGCCGAGAGCCACGCCAAACATTACGAGCGCGAGAATGATGTTTACAAGGGTCATTTCACCCGCACCGAGATTGGGATTTAGCGGGTCGAGAGCAAGCAAATGTTCTTTCATACTTTTCGTGTGTGGTGACGCTTCAGCCACCTTTTTGGGTTAATATCTTGGGGCATTATGGTTTGGTATGCCCTTAAAATTTGTGTGCTGTACCAATATTATATATACACGATACGCAACAAATATACTCTTTATATTTTATATAGCCTCTCTATTTTGGACTTTTTTTCGTATTTTCTGGTCGATATAAGTATTTATGCGTAGAAAAGAAGGATGAAAGATGAAAGAGCAAAGATGAAAGATAAGGAATTGTGTTTATAA
>JAGBYO010000016.1 GCA_017628735.1 Alistipes sp.
ATAGGGGCAGTCGGTCTCAACCAAGAGCCACTCTAACGGCAACTCCGCCACGACCTTATCAAGCCCAGCGTTCTTGAATGTTACGACACCACCCACGCCAAACAAAAAGTCGCCCTCACGCGAGAGTTTATGCGCCATATCGGCACTATCGGCAAAGGCGTGAAAAACACCCCTCAAACCACGACCACGATAGGTAGCCACAGCATCGAGCATCTCACGATAGGCATCGCGCGTATGGATAGCGACAGGCAAATCGTACTGCAACGCCATCTCCAACTGCGCGTGGAGCACCTCGCGTTGCTCCTTGTAATAATCTCTCGACCAATAGAGGTCGAGGCCAATCTCGCCCACGCCATAGAGCTTCGAGGGGGGATTTTGCAACAGTCGCTCCACCATATCGAGCTCCTCACGCCAGCGAGGGTTATCATTTACGGATGTGGGATGCAGACCACCCAACGGAAAGCAGTAGTCGGGCAACTCTTTAACGAGCTGAAACATTCTATCTCTACTTTCGGAGTCGATATCGGGCAGAATAAGTGCCTCGACACCAGCCTCTTTTGCTCGCTCGATAGCCTCCACGCGGTCGGCATCGAACTCCTCGGCATATATATGTGAATGGGTATCTATCATCGTATCAGAAGTTTACACCTTTTCGTAACGCTTTCCTGGCAGGGTGCGGATAAGACCCGCCATCTCGAGGCTCAGCGTAGCCATAGCCAACTCGCCCATCGAAAGCCCCGTAGAGTCCATCAGCGACGGCCAATCGACAATAGCGCTCTCAGAGAAGGCATCGAGCACCAAGCGCTCAGCTGGCGAGAGGTTTTCTTCAACGGGTGACTTTTGCTCCTCCTCAACGACCTCCGAGAGCGTGCGCTCCCACCCCATATCGGCGATAATATCGTCGGCCGTAAGCACCAAGCGGGCACGCCCTGTGCGAATAAGGTTGTTTGTGCCAAACGACATAGCATCGCTCAAACGCCCCGGAACAGCCATAATTGTACGACCATAACTATCTGCTATATCGGCAGTTGCAAGTGACCCACCCGACGAAGGCGACTCCACTACAACCAAGCCCATACCGAGACCTGCGATAATGCGATTGCGGGCGATAAAGAGCTGTCCATTCTGGCGAGTTTTGGAGTGTAGCTCCGATACCAAAGCGCCACCCTTACGCAAAATCTCATCAGCCAGGGCACGGTGTGGCGATGGCACAACCTCGGGCAGAACGGTGGGAACAACGGCAATAGTGGGGATATTGTTGGCAAGCGATGCACGGTGGCAAGCGCTATCGACGCCATAGGCTAAACCGCTGACAATAGCTAAGTTATCAACCTTCTTAAGCCCCTCGACAAGGGTATTGCAGGCATGTAGACCCGAGGGCGTCATCTCGCGAGTGCCAACCATCGAAAGAGTCTTGCACCGTAGCGCCTCGACACTGCCCTGAACGAAGAGAATATGCGGGCGGTCGACAGCATCACGCAGTTGCTCGGGGTAGTCTTCGTCCGTTGCTGAGATAATGCAGATATTGTTGCGACGAGCATACTTAATCTCCCCCTCGGCATCTGCCATACCCTCCTTTTTAAGAATACGCTAGGCATGGTCGGCACGCAGACCTGCGACCTCGTTTAGCTCGGCACGCGAAGCCGAAAATAGCGCCTCTGCCGTGCCGAAGTAATCGACAAGGTGCGATGCGCCACGGCTACCAATACCGTGCGTAAACAATAAGGCTAAATCCTAGATAGTCATATTCTAACGGCTAAAATGCATATCGTGCTCCATACGCATTAGATTGCGAATATCGAAGAAGAGCAACAAGCCAGCAACGATGACCGCACCCGCATCGGCGATAGGCATCGACATCCAAGCACCCATAGCACCAAACTGCTTGGGCAGAACGAGCAACAGGGGCAGCAGGAAGAGCAACTGACGAGTGGTAGACATAAACATCGCCATAGGCGCACGACCGATATATTGGAAGAAACCACCCGCAACAATC
>JAGBYO010000139.1 GCA_017628735.1 Alistipes sp.
CAGCTTAGCCACGAAACAAGTGAGAACTTTCGAGTTCTCTTTTTTTTGTGCCGTACTCTGCAATAGGAGTACGCAAGCAGAGCTTGCGACTCTCATATATACAATCCCTCCAAACCTCCCTTTGAAAAGGGAGGCTTGTGGCAAGCCGCTGGCTTGCGGACTAAAGTCCCGTAGTAAAGCATCAGCTTAGCCACGAAACAAGTGAGAACTTTCGAGTTCTCTTTTTTTTGTGCCGTACTCTGCAATAGGAGTACGCAAGCAAGCTTGCGAGATAATGCCTATAGGACTATCGACTAAAAGACGATATGACGATAGGAAAAATCCAAATTGTCCTAAGGTCTTATGGTCGTATGGCCTTCACTCTAACAACTAACAACTAATAACTAACAACTAAAAAAACAATCACGAGTAGGCAAAACCTACCCGTGATTGTTCTATCTCTCTTTGCTCTTTACTCTTTTAACTATGCTCACTACTTGCGGTCGTAGGTAAGGAAGGCGAAGGGATACTCATACTCCTCGCCTCGGTCGTGGTACTCTTCAGAAACTAATTTCCACTCCGAAAAGTCAATCTCGGGGAACGAAGTGTCGCCCTCGTAGTCGTGCATAACGCGTGTGATATACATACGGTCGGCAACACGCAGTGCTTCACGGTAGATTTGCGCACCGCCAATGATGAATACCTCCTCGTCGCCATCTGCCATGCGTATAGCCTCCTCCAACGAGTGAGCCGTAAGTGCACCCTCAAATGCGATATCTTGGCGCGTGATTACGATATTTGTGCGCTTGGGCAGGGGGCGTGAGCCGAGCGACTCAAAGGTCTTGCGACCCATTACGACAGCGTGACCAGATGTCGTGGTGCGGAAGAAGCGCATATCCTCCTTGATATGCCACAAGAGGGCATTTTTATCTCCGATAGTGCCATTCTGTGCGATGGCTACGATGATGCTAACCATAGTTATAGTTTAGAATGATAGGGGTGCTTTAATTGCGGGGTGGGGGTCGTAGCCCTCCAACTCGAAGTCGTCGTAGGTATAGTCGAAGATGCTCTCTACGCCATCGCGAAGATGCATCTTAGGCAGCTTGCGTGGCTGACGCGAGAGCTGCTCGGCCGCCTGCTCCAAGTGGTTAAGGTAGAGGTGGGCATCGCCAAGCGTATGCACAAAGTCGCCAGGCTGCAGACCGCACTCCTTGGCAATCATCATCGTAAGCAGAGCGTACGATGCGATATTAAACGGCACACCGAGGAAAGTATCTGCCGAGCGCTGATAGAGCTGGCACGAGAGTTTGCCATCTGCCACGAAGAACTGGAACATCGTGTGGCACGGAGGCAGAGCCATAGAGCCTACATCCGCCACATTCCAAGCCGAGACAATGATACGGCGTGACGATGGATTCTTCTTAATGGTGTCGATAACGCCCTGAATCTGGTCGATAGAGCCACCATCGGGCTTGGGCCAGCTACGCCACTGATAGCCATAGACATTGTTTAGGTCGCCAAAGCGGTAGCCCTCGATAGGCGACTCTACGCCCGCTGCAGCAAGGAAAGTATCCTTATCCACAGGTAATACGCCATGCTTCACGCACAACTCATTATAGTAGCGGAAGGCATCGCTATCCCAGATATGCACGCCATTATCCACCAAATACTTGATGTTGGTGTCGCCCTTCAAGAACCACAACAACTCATGGATAACGCCCTTCAAAAAGACACGCTTCGTGGTGAGCAGAGGGAAACCCTCCGATAGATTGAAGCGCATCTGGTAGCCAAAGATCCCCTTGGTGCCTGTACCTGTGCGGTCATCGCGCACAACGCCCTCACGACATATCTTATCGAGTAGTTCAAGATATTGTTTCATCTATTGCGAAAGTTTTAAGTTTCAGGTTGTTATCGTTGTCCATCGTGGCATATACTGCCTCTGAGCCACACCAATCACCAAGGAACAAGACCTCGAAATCATCCTCCTTTGTGTAGTGCGCAAGGTGCATATGTCCGAAGATATAGTGCTTAACATCCTCATTATGTGAGTTATGCTCTTGGGCATACTCCACCAACGGCCTAAGGTTATCAACGCCCATAAGTGTCTTGTTGTGCGACTTGCGTGACTTGCCACTCCACCAAAGGCCAAACTTGAGTGCTAAATCGGGGTGGACAAGCCAACTAAACACCGTGCGCGCAAAGCTCGAACGGAAGATAGTGTTCATCAGTTTGAGCATCGGCTGACCCGAGATATTGAGGTTATCGCCATGAGCAAGGTGAACCATTACGCCATCGAACTCCTGAACGCGGGGATTACGCACAATCTCCACTCCACACTCCTCCTCAAGGTAGTCGTAGCACCACATATCGTGGTTACCAGTAAAGAGCACCACCCTAATGCCACGAGCGCTAAGCTCAGCCAAGCGTGCTAAAACACGCGTAAAACCTCGAGGCACAACCCTATGATACTCAAACCAGAAGTCGAAAATATCGCCCATAAGGTATAGTTCCGTAGCGTCCTTAGCAACCATATCGAGCCAGCGGCAGAAGGCATCTTCTACCCTCTGTCTCTCGGTTTTCGACCCTGCGCCAAGATGTATGTCCGATACGAAATACCTCATTAGATAAGCTCCTTTATGCTCTCCTCTAAAGAGGATACTTTCAACGAGGGCACCGACATATTACCCTCACGGTCGATAAGGAAGGCTGTGGGGACTCCCGCCACATTGTAAGTTGAGAAGACCTCGGGTGATGTACCGCCATAGACCGAAATCCATGGCAACTTCTGCTGGCGCACGGCCTCAATCCAAATCGAGATATCCGCATCAGCAGATACCTGATATACCTCAAAGCCCTTATCGTGGTAGCGCTCATAGAGCGACTTAAGCTCAGCATTCACATTGTTCGACACAGAATCCACAGCCGACCAGAAGTAGAGCAATATAACCTTGCCATCGAGTGACGAAAGGCGGTGCGACTTATTGTAGATATCCATAAGCTCAATATCGGGATACGAAATCTCTGATACACTATTGCTAAGGTCGATAATTGTCTCATCGGTAGCAATTTCCTGCTCTAAGATAGCGATATAGGGAGAGTCTGGATAACGCTCCGAAATACCATCAACCAAGGCACGACGGTGAGCAACAGTGATACCCATACCCTCCAACTGAGGAATATAGCGCTCAGCAGCCGTATGACGAATGGCGTAGAATCCTGCCAAGCGATCACGATGAGTGCCCACAAAGCGCAACTGTGCCTGCATAGCCTCGCACGCTGCATCGTAGGCACGACGGTGCATACCCTCGCCAGTATCAATACCCTCGGCAATACGCGCCACACGGTCAACAGCCGTGAAGTACTCACGGTTGAACTCCTTGATAAGCGCCGACTCCTCCGAGCCCTCAACCTCGTAGTTAAGGAAGATATCGCCAGCAGACTCCAACTTAATCTCATCACCAGGTGCTACAACCAAAGTTACGGGGCGACGACCACCATCGAACGAAAGACGATAGAAGCGTGGAGATGTACCCTCCTCGATGCCAAACTCAAACTTAAAGCCACCGTTATCGGCCAATGCCACACGGTCGAGAGCCTCAGGCGTAGTGAAATTATCGCTTACACGCTCCAAATATACTGTATCAACACCACTACCGACAAAACGACCCTGGATAGTGGTGGCAACACCCTTATCGCTGCTGCACGATGCAAATACCACGGCCATTGCGACAGCCGCTACAAAAAGTCTCTTCATATTTAATTATGCTATTTACGGTTATTATTGTAGTGGCGTTGCTGGTGCTTACCATATTGCTTACCACGATTGTTGTTGCGTTTCTGGTTGTTACGACCCTTTTGGTTGCGTTGCTGCGGACGACGATGATAATCATGGCGCACCGACTGCAACAATGAGAGGTCTAATGATATTCGGCCCTCCGACATTATGCGAACATCACGAGCAATAGATTCGTTGTTGGGATGTTCGTTGTTGAATTCGTAGCTCTTAGCTCTGAGATAACGCGCGATGTTGAGCAGATCATCCGACGAGGCTCCATCTTGACGAGTAGCAATCTTACGCACCATCTGGTGAGCATACTTACCATAATGCTTGAATGCGATGCGCGACTGGGTATAACGCAACTTTTTAGGCTTTAACTCAAGGTCTTGGCGTGAAGGTTGCGGGTATGGCGAGTCGACATCCAGTTTGAAATCCGACATAATGAAGAGATGATCCCAAAGCTTATGCTTAAAGTCGGCGGTATCACGCAACAGAGGGTTGAGATTACCCATTACGGCAATCACAGCCTTGGCCTGTCGTGTACGCTCCGCACGATCCTCGATACGAAGCAACGAGTCAATCATCTCGTGAATGTGGCGACCATACTCTGGAAGATAGAGTTTCTGTCGCGTGTAGTTATAGTTCTTTCTCATAAATGTTTGATAATGGAAATGTGCCGAATATCGTTTTCGGCTCTATTCGATGTCGGCATCGGCTCAAACTCCTTCGACCACTTGCACAACAAGCTAAAACGCCGCATCTTTCGCAGATATTATGCCGCTTATGCTACGCATAACAACTTTTTATACTACAAAGTAAATGCAAATTATTCACATAAGCAAACTATGACAAAAATTTTAATCCTCTTTCATCAACGAAGCATGCGAAATTCGCTTTCGGAACGCCTCCGTTTCGAGAACTTTGCCACCGACGAGGCATCCGACGAGAACCAAGCGCAAGAGATGTGCGAGACCACGGAGTACGATGCTGCGATTGTGGGTAGCGACATCGAGTGTTCGGCGCTCCACCTCCCAAAGATTGTCGTTACTGATAAGCCAGCATTAGAGAGTGCCGTGACAGCTCTGCGTTCGGGCGCTATTGACTATCTGTCGATGCCTATCGACATGAATATGCTGCTTGAAAGGTTGCGCACAATCTCCACAGACAATGTACAGCAAATAGCGCATCGTTGCCCACGCCACCACACTCGTCGCACGAACTGTGCCACGCAACCTATCATCGGCAAATCCGAGGCCATAGAGCGTGTCAGGCAACTTATTGGTCGTGTAGCACCATCTAATGCTCGCGTACTGGTCTTGGGCGAAAATGGCACAGGCAAGGAGCTTGTAGCGCGCTGGCTACACCTCAAAAGCCACCGTTCGGAAGCTCCTTTTGTCGAGGTAAACTGCGCAGCCATACCCGCCGAACTTATCGAAAGCGAGCTCTTTGGCCACGAAAAGGGGTCGTTCACCTCGGCCGTGAAACAGCGCAAGGGCAAGTTTGAGTTGGCAGATGGCGGCACACTCTTTATGGACGAGATTGGCGATATGTCGCTATCGGCACAGGCCAAGGTACTAAGAGCGTTGCAGGAGAATAAGATTACGCGCGTAGGCGGCGATAGGGATATACCTGTCGATGTGCGTGTTGTGGCGGCAACAAACAAAGATATTCGCCACGAGATTGCCCTCGGTCACTTCCGTGAAGACCTTTACCACCGCCTTAGTGTTATTGAGATTGATGTGCCACCCTTGCGCGAAAGACGAAGCGACATAGGCTTGCTTGTCGACCACTTTATCGAGGAGGTATGTTCGCGCCATTCTGTTGCCACCAAGCGCATTGACAATGAGGCTGTTGCAATGCTTAGCGATATGCCGTGGACAGGCAACATCCGCGAGCTTCACAATGTTGTCGAGCGCCTCGTAATCCTTAGTGACGAGCGCATCACGGCAAATACCGTAAGGCTCTACTGTCACGCTTAGAGCACCACCTCGCGAAGTTCGTCGATGGTGGTTACAACCCTCTGAGCGCCCGCCTCGAAGAGCTCCTCGGCAAAGCGGAAGCCCCATGCCACACCCACCGAGGAGATGCCTGCGGCAGCGGCGGTGCGAATGTCGATGCCCGAGTCGCCAACCAAGATAGCACGGCTGGGGTCGAAGTCGCCCTTACGCAATATGTTGAAGATGATTTCGGGGTCGGGCTTTAGGGGCGCACCCTCGCGGTTGCCCTCAACGGCGACAAAGTCGATATCTGCGAAAAACTTCTGTATCAGACGGTCGGTGCCGTGCTGAAACTTATTCGATGCCACAGCCACCGCTACACCCTGCGCTCGAAGGTCGTGCAACAACTGGTGCATACCCTCGTAGGGCACGGTGTGGCGGTCGATGTTGTCGACATAGTAGCGACGAAACTGCGTTACGCAATCATCGACATACTCATCATTCACTGCCAGCTCCTTAGGCAACGCCCTCTCTACTAAGCGCTTAATACCACCGCCCACCATCTGCCGATACTCGGCATCGGTGTGCTCGGGGAGGTTGCGCGAACGCATAACATAGTCTACCGACGCTGCCAAATCACCTATGGTATTGAGCAGCGTGCCATCAAGGTCGAAGATTACAATATCGAATTTCATAGGGCAAAGATAATATTTTTCAGGAAAAATGCGTAATTTTGTGGTATGATACGCCTTTCGTTGATAGTTGCGACCTTCAATCGCTCGGAGCAGCTGCTCACTACCCTACTCGCGGTGGCTCAGCCGAGCCACACGGCAGAGGAGTGGGAGTGTATCGTTGTGGATAACAACTCGAAGGACGATACACGCTCTGTGGTCGAGAAGTTTATCTCGGAGCATCCCACGCAAAACTTCCGCTACAAGTTCGTCGAGGAGCAGGGGTTGTCGTTTGCCCGCAATGGCGGTATTCGTGAAGCAAAGGGCGATATCGTCGCCTTTATCGATGATGATGAGCGCATAGTGGCTGATTTCGTCTCGGCATATATTGAGCTCTTTGACCTCCACCCCGATGCTATGTCGGCGGGTGGCGAAATCATTGCCGAGTACCCCTTTGGTCGCCCCCGCTGGATGTCGCGCTATGCCGAAAAGCCGATAGCCAACCCTATGTCGTTTGGCTCGCACATTAGACTCTTTCCCAAGGGTCTCATCCCCGGTGGTGGCAATATGGCCGTTAGGCGCAAGGCTCTCGATATTGTGGGCTTGTTCGACACCTCGCTCGGTCGCACGGGCAAGAGCCTTACGGGTGGCGAGGAGAGCGATCTCTTTGAGCGTATGGCAGAGCAGGAGATGGCGTGCTACTATGTCCCCCGTGCCGTGATGTATCATATTATCCCCAAGGAGAAACTCTCGCTCGACTACTTTCGTCGCCTTAACTTCAACAATGGCCGTAGCCAACTGCGCCGTGCCGAGCTACACCACCGCACACCTATGCTCTATATTAAGGAGTGCGCCAAGTGGGTTGCCACACTCCTTTTGTGCCTTGTACACCGCCCCGCACAGTCGCGCTATCTTCTTACGATGCGCTACCAAATCTCTCGCGGAATATTTAGCCGAGAATAAAGCAACAAGGGCTGCCCCGTGGGACAGCCCTTTACCTTACTTATGAAGTTGTATAACAAGGCTGCTTCTGTGATTAACGACGCGACATATACTGCTTGATAACGCCTCGCTTCGAAGAGCGAATAAACTCAATCAGCTTGTTGCGCTCAGGTGTCTCGGCAACCTCGGCCTCGGCCTTGTCGCAACCTGCCAAGTAGTTAAGCTCGCTCTGGAACAAGATGCGGCAGGTATTGTGGATAGAGTCAATCTGTTCCGAGGTAAAGCCACGGCGCGAAAGACCTACCTTATTGATACCTGCATAGTGTGTCTCTCCATTTGTTGCGATGATAAAGGGAGGAACATCCTGCGTTACGAGCGCACCACCCTGAATCATTGCGTGGTCGCCGATATGAATCCACTGGTGGAGTGCTGCGTGGCCACCGATAACTACCCAGTCGCCAACCTCAACCTCGCCAGCCAACGATACACGATTTGCGATAACGCAGTGGCTACCAACAACATCGTCGTGAGCAACATGCACATAGGCCATAAGCAGGTTGTGGTCGCCAACAACGGTTGTGCCACGCGATGCTGTACCTCGCGCAATGGTTACGCACTCGCGAATATCGTTGTAGTCGCCAATAACGGCAGTTGTCTGCTCGCCAGCGAACTTCAAATCTTGGGGCAAGCAAGCGATGCAAGCACCGGGGTGTACCTTGTTGCCCTTACCCAGACGAGCGCCATTGTAGATGCAGGCATGAGGGCCAATCCAGCAGTCGTCGCCGATAACAACATCGCCCTCGATATATGCGAAAGGCTCGATGGTCACATTGTTGCCAATCTTGGCATCGGGGTGAACATAAGCTAAGTTACTAATCATATCCAAAATTTTTGTTTGTGTCCTAACTAATCCTTTTTAGCGGTTCTTGGCAATCTGGGCGGTGAGCACAGCCTCGCAAGCGAGCGTACCACCGGTAAATGCCTTACACTCAGCGGTGCAGATACCACGGCGCATATCCGTGATATGGCACTCCAACTGCAAGGTATCGCCAGGAACAACCTTCTTCTTCCACTTTACGCCATCGGCCTTGAGGAAATAGGTAGAGTACGACTCAGGGTCCTCAACCTTGCTAAGCACCAAGATACCGCAGCACTGCGCCAAGGCCTCGATGATAAGCACACCGGGCATAACAGGCTCTTCGGGGAAGTGACCCACGAAGAAGGGCTCGTTCATCGACACCTGCTTGATACCGCCGATAGCGTTCTCCTCCATATGGAAGACGCGGTCGACGAGCAAGAAGGGAGGACGGTGGGGCAAGGTAGCCTTAATCTTGTTGATATCCATCAAAGGCTGCTCCTTTGAGCTATACTTGAACGAGGGGCGGTCGCCACTACGACGAATAGTGCGCGAAAGCTCCTTCATAAACTCCGTATTGGCAAAGTGGCCGGGGCGGGTAGCCCATACACGGCCCTTGATGCGCATACCGAGCAGCGCAAAGTCGCCAAGCAGGTCGAGGAGCTTGTGGCGAGCAAGCTCGTTGTTGGCACGCAACTGCTGGTTGTTAAGATAGCCACCCGTGATGTGGATATCCTCCTTGCCGAAAATCTTCTTGAGGTGGTCGAGCTGGTCGTCTGACACAGCATTCTCCACAACGACGATAGCATTGTCCAAGTCGCCACCCTTGATAAGGTTCATCTTCATCAGAGGCTCCAACTCGTGGAGGAAGACGAAGGTACGGCACATCGCAATCTTCTCGGTGTAGTTATCCGTAGGGTTGTAGACAGCATACTGGTTGCCCACAACCTTTGAGTTGTAGTCTACATGCACCGATACCGAAAACTCATCATCGGGATAGAGCACGACAGCCACACCCTTCTCAGGGAGGGTATATACCTGCTTCTCGGCAACCTCGAAGTAGCGACGCTCGGCCGACTGCTCTACTGTACCAACCTCCTCGATGCGTGTTGCATACTCTCGTGCCGAACCGTCCATAATGGGGGTCTCGGGGGCGTTGATGTCGATTATTGCGTTGTCCACACCCAAGGTCCAGAGTGCCGACATAATATGCTCAATGGTGCTCACCTTAGCCTCGCCACGCTCGATAGTCGTACCGCGCGATGTATCGCTCACATACTCACACAATGCTGGCACCTCAGGAG
>JAGBYO010000140.1 GCA_017628735.1 Alistipes sp.
GCAGAGGCAAAGAAGCATGGTTCATTTGCTGAGACTATGCGCGAGACATGGGGCGTTATTGCACAGTTCTTCCAGAAGAAGTATATATGGTTCTACATCGCTTGGATTATCTTCTATCGTTTCACCGAGGGTCTTGTTATCAAAATTGTTCCACTTTTCCTCAAGGCTGACACTGCAGTACAAGGTCTTGGACTTACAAAAGATGCTATCGGACTCTACTACGGAACATTCGGCGTAGTGGCATTTATCGTAGGCTCAATCTTGGGTGGATACTTCATTTCGTGGCGTGGTCTGAAGAAGGCTATCTTCCCACTATGCTGCATCTTCAATATACCCTTCGTGGTCTATGCACTATTGGCACTCTACCAGCCAGAAAGTGCAATATTAGTATGTGGCGCAATTGTCTTCGAATATTTTAGCTATGGCTTTGGTTTCGTGGGTCTTACGCTATTTATCATGCAACAGGTTGCACCTGGCAAACACCAGATGGCACACTACGCTTTTGGCTCGGCATTGGCAAATCTTGGCGTAATGTTACCTGGTATGATTTCGGGTGTTATTAGCGATGCTATCGGCTATGAGAAGTTCTTCATTTGGGCGTTGGTAGGCACTATTCCAGCATTCTTGCTAACCTGGTTCTTACCCTTCACATACCCCGATCCACAGGAGCAGAAATAACCATCGGAAATGGTTTGAAGAGGTCGACTTCGGTCGACCTCTTTTTTTGCCTATTTCGGAACAAACACGATCTTTTCGTTAAAAAAAAGGACTTAATAAAATTATTTATTTACACAAGAATTTATTTTTTAGGATTTAATACACTAATTATCAATAGATTAAATAATGGTCAACAAAAATTAACTTTATAAAGTTCTTAAAAAAGTTGTGGATTTCAATAATATTTTTTAATTTAGCGCAAAGAATATAACTATAAAGACCTAATAAGATGAAAAAGTGTATGTTTTTAGCGATGTTATTTGCTGGCATCTCTCTCTGTATCAGCTGTCAAGAGAAGAAGACACCCGAATATGTCTTCCCCGAGCCAGAAACAACACCTGCGGTGACCATCACTCCAATTGAGAAGGGCACCGACTTCGTCACACTTCGCTTCGTATCGAGCTATGCCGAGCAGTGCGCCTACCTCTATGCCGAGGGCGAGAGCTTAACGAAGAGTGCCGAGGAGATTTTCGCCGAGGGTACTACCTTCGCCGAGGAGAGTCTCGAGGTAAAGGTTGAGGGTCTAACCCCTGCTACCGCCTACACCTTCATCGCTGCTGCTAAGGATGCTACGCAGATGACTGTGGCAACTCCCGTAACAGTCGTTACCGCAAGCGATGCTCCGAAGTCTAACTACCCCGACAAGATGAGCTATGAGCCCTTCACTATCGAGTTTGAGGATGGCGGTGTAGCAAAGGGTTACATCGTGACTGCCGACCTTAAGGCAAACGACAAACTACGCTTTGCTCCTACCCTACTCGACCCTGCACAGACACCTACCGATGCTTTCGACTACTTCAAGTCGTTGGAGAAGGGTACTCCCTATGCTTTGACCAATGGCGGTTACTTCTGGGCAGGCGCTTCGTTGAGCCTCTGCGTCAGCGATGGCGAGGTTAAGTCTATCGCTACCGAGTTGGCATACCCCACCGTTGATGGTGAGCAGATTGTTGCCTACCCCGTGCGTGCAGCCTTTGGCCAGATGGCAGATGGCTCGTTCGAGGCCACTTGGGTATACTGCATCAACCAGAAGCCCTACTCATTCCCTTCACCGTTGGATAACGACGAGCTCACCGAGACCTATATGTCGGCACCTCCCACTGCTAACACCGAGGGTGCTGCACTTTGGGAGCCTGAGCAGGCTATCGGCGGTGGTCCTATGCTCGTCTACGATGGCGAGAATGTGGCTATGGAGTACTACTACCGCGAGATTATGCACACTGGCGGTACTGCCGGCACATCGCGTCAGCCCCGCACGGCTGTTGGTGGCACCAAGGACGGCAAGCTAATGTTGGTTGTTTGCGACGGTCGTGGCGAGAATGGCTCAAACGGTCTTAAGCTTTCGGAGCTTGCCGACATCTTCGTAGAGGCAGGTATGGACTACGCTATCAACCTTGATGGTGGTGGTTCTTCGACCATCGTGGGCTACGATGGCGAGGTTAGCAACTCACCCAGCGACGGTAGCCAGCGTTCGGTGCCTACCGTAGTTGTAGTATCAGCAGTCGAATAATCTAACCCATTCGCAATAAAACAACAAAATCAAATAGTTATGAAGAAAAATCTCTTTTTGCAGTTATGCATCGCAGCATCAGCGCTCCTTACGCTGAGCAGCTGCGCACCCAAGGAGGTAGCCGTAGCGGAGAAGCCCATCTATATGTGGGTCGACTGCGAGGCTAACTTCGAGCGTATGAGTTCGTTGGACTCTATCGCCTACTACACCGAGAAGATGCACTCTATCGGCATCACCGACATCGTGGTGGATGTTAAGTCTATTATGGGCGAGACACTCTACGACAGTAAGTATGCTCCCTATATGGGTGAGTTCGAGGGCACGGTTCGTCCTCGCGACTACGATATGATGCGTCACTTTATCGACGAGGGCCACAAGCACGGTATGCGTGTTCACGGCTCGTTGAACATCTTTGCTGGTGGCCACAACTTCTTCAACCGTGGCATCATCTACAACGAGCACCCCGAGTGGCAGTCTATCGTCTATCGTCCCGATGGCTCGTTGGTGCCTATCAGCGAGATTAAGACCAACTACAACGGTATGCTCAACCCCTCAAACCCCGAGGTTAGAGAGTACCAGAAGAACATCCTTGTGGAGTTTGCCGAGCGCTATCCCGATGCCGATGGTATCATCTTCGACCGCTTGCGCTACGACAACATCACTTCGGACTTCTCACCCCTTTCGCGCGAGCAGTTTGAGGCTTGGAGTGGCATCACTTTGGAGAACTACCCCGAGGATATCATCTACTGGGAGGGCGAGAATATGCGTCACGGCAAGTACTTCAAGGAGTGGGTTGAGTGGCGTGCTACCATCATCAAGTCGTTCGTAGAGGAGGCTCACGAGGCTATCCACGCCGTAAACCCCGACATCCTTATCGGCGACTACACTGGTGCTTGGTATCCCACCTACTATCAGCTTGGCGTTAACTGGGCAAGTACACAGTACGATCCCTCGGAGCGCTACCCCGATTGGGCTTCGGAGAACTACTACAAGACGGGCTATGCCGAGCTTCTCGACATCTATATGACTGGTCTTTACTATACGCTCGTTACGAAGGATGAGGTTGACGCTGCGCAGGGTCGCGTTATCGGTCAGCGTACCGAGTCTGGCATGGATCCCAACGATTTGACCTATTGCTACTCTGTTGAGGGTGGTGCTGAGCTTGCTCAGGCTATCACTTGTGGTGTTGTGCCCGTGGCTGGCTCGCTCTATGTCGACCAGTATGAGCAGGATGCCGAGCAGTTTGCCAAGGCCGTTCGTCAGGTTATGAAGAGCTGCGAGGGTGGTCTTATGATTTTCGACTTGGTGCATATCGTCAGCCGTGACTGGTGGGACTTGCTCGAGGAGAATATGAAGGTAACTGAGTAACAAACGAATTTCACTAACTTAAAACAATATCATTATGAAACAATTATCCCAAACCAGAAGGGGGGGGGAGATGCTAAACCGAATGGTTGCTATCCTCTGCACACTCTTCGTGGCTTTGAGCCCTACATTGGCGTGGGCACAAAGCACAATCAAGGGAAGTGTTGTCGATGAGCAGAACGCTCCCATCGTAGGTGCTACAGTAGTTGTTGTAGGCACCAACAATGGCGCAGCAACAAGCCTCGACGGCTCGTTCACACTCTCTAAGGTTAAGGCTGGTAGCCAGTTGCAGGTATCGTTCCTCGGCTACGAGACCCAGACCATAGAGGTAACCACAGCTACAGAGTACAATATCGTGCTCAAGGACGCCTCAGAGAAGATTGAGGATGTCGTAGTCGTAGGTTACGGTACTCAGAAGAAGGCTTCGGTAACGGCTGCTATCTCGCAGATTTCGGGTTCGGAGCTTGCTAAGGCTCCCGTGGGCAATGTCACCAACATGTTGGCTGGTCGTGTAGCGGGTCTTACCGCTGTGCAGTCATCAGGTCAGCCTGGTGCCGATAGCTCATCTATCTTGGTGCGTGGTCAGTCGGTATTGTACATTGTCGATGGTGTGCCCCGTGAGATTAACCAGATTAACCCCGAGGATATCGAGTCTATCTCGGTACTTAAGGATGCTTCGGCAGCTGCGGTATACGGTCTTGATGGTAACACCGTCATCATCGTAACCACCAAGCGAGGCACCAAGGGCGAGTCAACAATCTCTTACAAGGGCGCTTATGGTATCAGCACCAACGCCAATCCTATGGAGTTGCTCGACGGTCCTGGCTATGCATACTGGTACAACCGTGCCCTGGAGCTCGATGGTCAGCAGCCTATCTTCACCGCAGACATCGTGGAGAAGATGCGTGCAGGCGTAGATGGTTGGGGCAATACCAACTGGTATGACAAGGTCTTCGGCGTGGGTACAAATATGACTCACACCATCTCGGCTAACGGTGGCAACGACAAGATGAACTACTTTACCTCTATCGGTATGTACGACCAGAAGGGTAATGTCGATAAGTTCAACTTCCGCCGTTACAATGCCCGTGTTAACCTCTCGGCAAAGATTGCTAAGAGCCTCACCTTAGATGTAGGTATTGCAGGTCGTATTCAGGATCACGACCAGCCTACCTACTCGGCAGACCCCGCAGCATGGAACAATGTGGCACAGCAGGCTATGCGTGTACACCCCTATGTTCCCGAGAAGGTTACTATCGACGGCATCGAGTACCACACAGCTACCTCTACCGCTTCGGCAACTGTTAACCCCGTAGCAGCATACGAGGAGTCGGGTACTTACAAGAGCCGTGCAGTCTTTATTCAGCCTAACGCATCGTTGCGCTGGGACATTCCTTGGGTCAAGGGTCTTTCAGCTAAGTTCTTTGCATCGTACGATATGACCTTCCAGCACACCAAGTCGTTCTCTACTCCTTATGAGATGGCTTTGGCTGCCTTCGGTTATGACGACAATGGCTATATCAACAAGATGAACTACTCGGTAAGCCAGACCTACTCGGGTCTTGGTTCTGAGAACTCGTTGCAGGAGGCTTCGTACTATACCTATTATGGTATTACACAGACCTCTATTTCGTACGACAATACCTTCCGCGACAAGCATCGCTTTGCTGCCCTCGTATTGTTGGAGACCCGTGACCACAACGACAACAACCACTACGGTCGTATGTATAACCTCCTATTCGAGAACCTCCCCGAGCTTAACTTCGGTGATGCATCGAGCGACAAGCGTACTATCGGTGGTACAAGCTGGCGCTCACGCCAGGTGGGTCTTGTAGCTCGTCTTAACTACGACTTCGACGACCGCATCTACATCGAGCTTTCGGGTCGTTACGATGGTACTTACCTCTTCTCTGGTATGAACGGTTCACGCTGGGGCTTCTTCCCTGCAGGTTCGGCAGGTTGGCGTATCTCAAAGGAGAGCTGGTTTGATGCTCCCTGGGTAGACAACCTCAAGTTGCGTGGTGGTATCGGTCTTACTGGTACATCTGCCGTTAGCGCTTACCAGTACCTCAACACAATGTCTATTTCGGATGGTAATGCCGTAGTTATCGGTGGTCAGGGCCAGCAGAGCCTCTACACCTCGTCGGTTGCTAACCCCAATGTCACTTGGGAGAAGAACCTCAACTACAACATCGGTATCGACGCTTCGTTCTGGGGCGGTTTGCTCGGTATCGAGGCGGATGCCTTCTATACCTATAAATATGATATGCTGTCGAGCGCCTCTGGCTCATATCCTCCTTCGGTCGGTGGTTACTTCCCCGCTTGGGAGAATAAGAACAAGCAGGATATTCGTGGTTTCGACTTTACCCTCTCGCATAACAACCGTGCAGGCGACTTCTCATACGGCATCAAGTTTATGGGCTCGTATGCTAAGCGTCGTTGGTTGCTCTATGCAGGTGATGCAGCAAATGCTCCCGACTACCAGAAGCTTACTGGCAAGGAGGTAGGTTCGGTTATCGGTTTCATTGCCGATGGTCTCTACCAGGACGAGGAGGATGTTATGAACTCGCCCACGATGGTTGGTAAGCCCGTTCGCGTAGGTGATATTAAGTACATCGACCGCAATGGTGATGGCAAGATTTCGTATGAGCAGGACCGTGGCTATGTAGGCTCAAGCATCTATCCTAAGTTCACCGCAGGTTTGGCGTTCAATATGTCGTGGAGAGGTCTCGATGTTAACTTCTTGGTACAGGGCGCTGTAGGCTCAACTATCGCGTTGACAGGTGTTTACGACGGTGGTATCATGGATAACACCTCGATGACCAAGCCCTTCTACCACGATGGTAACTCACCTCGCTACCTTGTGGAGAACTCTTGGACACCCGAGAATCCCGATGCTTACTTCCCCCGTTTGTCGTTGGCATCAAGCTCACACAATGCTCACTCTTCAACCCACTGGTATCGTCCCGGCGACTACCTCCGTTTGAAGACCGCACAGATTGGTTACACCCTTCCTAAGCACATCACGATGAAGGCTCGTATCCGCGAGCTCAGAATCTATGTTGAGGGTTCTAACCTTCTTACTTTGAGCCATTTGACCAAGTACAACATCGACCCCGAGTTGCCCAGCGTCAACAATGGTTACTATCCTCAGCAGCGTGTGATTTCTATCGGTTTGAACATTACACTCTAATCCGAACTAATGAGACTTAAGAAAACTATGAAAACGAAACTTTCTATATTGCTTGTGTCGATTGCAGCTCTCGGATTGACGAGTTGTAACGACTGGTTGAACCTCACTCCTCCCGACCGTGTTTCGGACAAGGCAGCTTGGGAGTCAAAGGAGTCGACCGACCTATATATAAACAACTTCTATGAGTACATCGCCATCTATGGACAGTTTGGCGACCAGCAGTTCCAGGGTAACCTTACCGAGGGTCTTACCGACACCTTCAAGTATGGCTCACCTATCTTGGGTAACCGCGCTGGTGACTCGAACCACTATGTCTTTACACCCGAGACAATGTCGAGCGCAGGTAGTATGCTCTGCTGCTGGACAAATACCTATACCCGTATTCGTCGCATCAACGAGTTCTTAGCTTCGATGGAGGCTTACTCTACCTACTCGGAGGCAGACAACAAGCTCTATGAGGCACAGGCTCGCTTCTTCCGTGCCTTCCTCTACTTCCAGCTTGCAAAGCGCCACGGTGGTGAGATTATCATCTTCAAGACTCTTGATAAGACCGTGAAGAACACCCCTCTTACTGCTTCGGCTGATACTTGGCAGTATATCTACGATGAGCTTATGTTCGCTGCCGAGAACTTGCCTGAGGAGTGGAACTCACAGAACACTGGTCGTGTGACGAAGGGTGCTGCCTATGCACTTCTTTCTCGCGCCATGCTCTATGCCGAGCGTTGGGACGATGCTAAGGATGCTGCCGAGGAGGTTTTGGCTTTGGGCTATGCTCTTGCCGATAGTTATGAGAAGGCTACCAAGGGTGGTAACTCGGAGTCAATCCTCGAGTTCAACTACCTCGTAACAGGTCCTAACCACTACTGGGATCGCTATATGTGTATGTACCACGAGTACACCACAGCTGGTGGCGCCGCTCCTACACAGGAGATGGTCGAGAGCTACGAGGCTAAGGACGGCTCGAAGGTAGATTGGGAGAAGTGGCACTCTGAGGAGGGCACAACGGAGTATCCTCCCTACGATGAGCTTGAGCCCCGTTTCGCTGCTACCATTCTCTATAATGGTGCAGAGTGGAAGGGTGTTGAGTTGGAGTGCTGCGTAGATGGCACATACGGCACCTATGTAGACTATGGCGTAGAGCCTTACCCCTATGGCAAGACCGTTACTGGCTACTATATGCGCAAGTTCCGTCAGGAGGAGAATACCGACCTTACGAATGTTGCTTCTACCTCGGCTTGGGTAGAGCTCCGCTTGGCTGAGGTATTGCTCAACTTGGCAGAGGCAGAGCTTCGCTTGGGCTACGACGGCGTGGCTATGGGCTACATCAAGCAGATTCGTGACCGTGTAGGCTTGCCTACCGACCTCTCGCTCACTGGCGACGATGCCTTTGCTGCGTTGGTTCACGAGCGTAAGATTGAGCTTGCTTATGAGGGTCATCTCTGGTGGGATATGCGCCGCTGGGGTCTCTCGGAGGAGGCTTATAACGGCTACCGCGTTCACGGTATGAAGATTACAAAGGAGGGTTCGGGCTACCGCTACCAGTATGTTGATGCCGACGGCACCGACAGAAAGTACCTCAGCCGTATGAATCGTCTTCCTATTCCCGATGAGGAGTTGCGTAACAACAACGCTATCACTCAGTTCCCCGAGTGGAATTTCTAAAACGAGAAGATTATGAAAAAGAGTATATTTTGGATTGTTTTGGCAGCCCTCATCTCGTTTACGGCGTGCCAGAAGCCTGAGGTATTGTTGCCTCCTACGGCCAATAAGGGTATCAACAATATGACAGTGTATTCCACTTGGGAGGGCTATCATACAGCAGATGATACCGGTTTCCCCAGCGTTATCGACTACGAGAAGCACACTATCACCGTGCAGGTGCCCTACACCTTGCCCGTTGAGTCGGATAATGTTCAGAAGTTGGAGGACTACACCAAGGTGTGGGTACACTTCAACCTCGACGATAATGCCTACATTGAGCCTAAGCTCACCACTATCGACCTTACACAGACCTACCATGTAACGCTCACCGACCAGAAGAAGGAGCGTTCGGAGTGGACTATTAAGGCGACATTGGCAAAGAGCTCGGCTTGCGATATCGAGAGCTTCTCGATTCCTTCGCTCGGCCTCTCGGCTGTGATTGACAAGGCAGGTGCTACTGCATCGCTTATCTACTTCAACGAGTTGCAGAATGTCTTTGGCGAGGTTGTTCTTTCGCCCCACGCAACTATCGTTCCCGACCCTGCGACCACCGCTTTCTGGTGCTCACCCGACTCTCCCAAGGAGTTTACGGTTATCGCTCAGGATGGCGTAACAAGCCGCAAGTGGAAGTTGCAGCAGACCGAGCCTGCTCGTGTTGAGGAGGGTATCCGCAGCAACAGCGCCCAGATGCTTTGGGCTTACAAGCTCTCGGCAGTAGGTGTATCGACTCTCGATATGACAACTGGTATCGCCGCTACTGACGACTACCTCATTCTCAACACCCGTGGCGAGGATCCTATCATCCTCGATGCTAAGAAGGGTACTCCCGTTGGCACTCTCAACCTTGGCTCTATCAAGGGTGCTACATCGAGCTACTATATGACTTCGGACCACAAGGGTCATATCATCATCAACAACCGTGTACCCGATGATGGTGGCGTATTCCGTGTATGGCGTATGCGCGATATCAACTCTACACCTGAACTCTTTATCGAGTACGCAACTACCGATGTCTATGGCGACCACATCTCTGTTTGGGGTGATGTCTATGGCGATGCTACCGTTCAGGCAGCATACTGCGGTTGGACATCTACAGGCTCTACATCTACCCTCACTTGGACTGTTAAGGGTGGTGTTACGGAGAGCATGCAGCCCTACTGGTGTCAGATTTCTGGCGTTGGCGGTTGGACCAATGGCGATGCTATCCGCCTTGGCACCGACACCTACTCAGACTTCCTTGCCAGCGGTTACTCGACGAACAAGCTCACTTGGGTAGATGGTGCTTCGAACGAGGCACAGAACTATATCCAGGGCGTACTCACCAACAACGAGGGTATGAAGGCTATCGACGCTGTTGAGTTCAACGGCTTGAAGTATGCAGCAGCCACCATGGAGACCTTCTTTACTTGGGGTGTTGCAGGTGGTATGTGGGTTATCGAGGCTCGCTATCCCCAGACCTTCTCTGGTTCGTTGGAGCTCGATGCTTCGCTCGACCCCGATTGCGTAGTCTACGACCTCGACCGTGGCGAGGGTGGCTACGGTATCTATGGTGGTCGTGCCAACGATGGTACTAACGGCAACGCTATCCAGGATGTTAAGTTGCATGTAACAAGCGACGGCTACTTTATGTACGCCTTCTTTATGTTCTGCAACGGTTATGTAGGCTGTATTCAGTTTGACTGTATCGCCCAGTAACCCGACTTTGCCCATAGCCCTTTGATCGGGGCTATGGGTCCTACTCAAACAAAAAAAAACGATGAAAGCTATGAGAAAGTTTCTTATGATGATTGGCCTTGCTACGGCAATGGTTGCTTGTGTCGAGAACGACACACCAGAACATGTTTTCCCCGAACGACCTCCCGTTGAGCCTACGCCCAGCGTTACTATCGAGGCTGTAGCATCTTACGAGACAGGTGTGGAGTTTACCATCACCCCCACAAAAGCTGAGGAGTGCGCCTACTTCTGCATCGCCACCGATGAGGATAGCACCATTCTTAGCGCTGACGACATCCTCAGCAAGGGTACTGCGGTAGATGCTACCGAGAAGGGTAACTACACCATCGAGGAACTTGCGGAGAACACCTCTTACAACATCTACGCCGCTGTGCGCAATGGCGAGAAGAGCGCTGTAAACTCGGTGAAGATGACCACTGGCGCCGCAACACCCGAGCCTCCCGCACCCTCGTTTGCACCATACCATATGTATATATGGGTAGATGCAGCTGCCAACTTCCCTGACTTCGCCAACAGCAAGGAGAACATTCGTCGTGACCTCACCTTGGCGAAGGAGACAGGCTTCACGGATGTTGTTGTCGATGTACGCCCCACAAATGGCGATGTGCTCTTCCAAAGCGACGACTGCCAGCAGGTAGAGTGGCTTGGTGCTTGGGGCAATGGTGGCTACGGCAAGTACACCCGTACTGCCGACTGGGACTATCTCGGTGCATTCATCGAGATTGGCCACGAGCTCGGTTTGCGCATCCACGCAGGCTTCAACACTATGGTTGGTGGCAACGAGTCGAACCTTGGCGCACAGGGTATCTTGGTTCGCGACAGCGCGAAGAAGGATTGGGCAACGGTGCTCAACACCAAGTCGGGCTTCGTAAACACCCTCGATAGCGACGAGACCACCTTCTTCTTCAACCCCCACAACCCCGAGGTGCAGGAGTATATTTGCGACCTTTTGCGCGACTTGGCAGCATACGAGGAGTTGGACGGCATCATCCTCGACCGTGGTCGTTTCGACTCGATGATGAGCGACTGCTCGGAGCTCACTTTGGCAGCCTTCGAGGAGTATGTTGGCGAGGAGGTAGACTTCAATCGCGATGTCCTTCCTGCTGGCTATACTGGCACAATCAACTCGGATATGCCATACGAGCATAAGCACCTTAAGAAGTGGTTGGAGTTCCGTGCGAAGACCATTCACGACTTTATGACAATGGCCAAAGAGGCTGTTCGTGAAGTAAATAGCACCGTTAAGTTTGGCGTATATGTCGGCGGTTGGTACAGCACCTACTACGACTGTGGCGTTAACTGGGCAAGCCCCAACTTCAACACCGCTGTAGCATTCCCCAGCTGGGCTACGATGGATTATAAGAACTATGGTTATGCCGATATTATGGACCATATGCTTATTGGTGCCTACGCATCGCCCGGCTCTGTTTACGGCTCTACGGAGTGGACTATGCAGGGCTTCTGCCAGTTGGCTATGAAGTACACCAACGACGACTGTCCTTTGGTATGTGGTGGCCCCGATGTAGGCAACTGGGACTACTCGGATAAGTATACCGACGAGCAGGAGTACGAGGCTATTACCAACTCGGTGAAGGCTTGCTACGACGCTTGCGACGGTTACTTCCTCTTCGATATGATTCACCTTAAGAAGGCTAATACTTGGAACTATGCCAAGACCGGTATCGACCAGGTAGTGGCTGAGATGGAGTAAAAAATCGGAAAATGAAACGCTATATCATTCTTCTTTTTGCACTCGTTACATCGGTGGCAGCGATGGCGCAGTCGGGCTTTGGTGCCTACTACGACTGTCGCCTGACGGCACACCGCAAGGCGGGCATCCCCACAGGCGCTATCGTATGGATGGGCGACAGCATCACCGAGCAGGGCTGGTGGAGCTACCTCACGAAGGAGCGCAATATAATTAACCTAGGCATCGGTGGCGACACAACACCCGGTATGTTGGCACGCTTGCCCGAGATTCTTGAGGCACAACCCTCGAAAATCTTCCTTATGGGCGGTGTTAACGACCTCTCGGGCAACCGCCCCGTAGAGGAGATTTCGGATAATGTCCGCAAGATGCTCGTTATGGTCAAGGAGCGTGCGCCAAAGTGTATAGTATACCTCCAGAGCGTCATCACGCCCAACGACGATGTAATAGCCTACCCCTATGCTGCGGGCAAGCAGAAGCAGACTGCGGAGCTTAACGAGCACTACAAGGCACTCTGCGACGAGGGCTTGGCCATATGGGTAGACCTTCGCCCCTTGCTCCACAACGAGAAGGGCGAGGTGCGTGAGGAGCTAACGAAAGATGGTATCCACATCCACCCCGAGGCATACCGCATCTGGGTCGACCACCTCAAGAAAATGAAGTATTTGCGTAAATAGTCAAAACTATGAAACGAGTTGCGGCTATAGATGTACTGCGCGCGCTGGCGATTATAGGTATGGTGATTTCGGGACAGATGTTCTGGAATGCCGAGTTGCCCGCCTACATGTTCCACGCACAGCTACCACCCCCAACTTTTGCCTTCAACCCCGAGGTTGCGGGCATCACCTGGGTAGACCTTGTTTTCCCCTTCTTCCTCTTCTCGATGGGCGCTGCTATGCCCCTTGCACTACGCCGTAGAGAGGCTAAGGGCGAGGGTTGGTTGTCGGTAACGATTAGTGCCATTCACCGCTTCTTGTGGTTGGCAATATTCGCCATTGTCTTGGGCAACACCCGTATGGGGCTTCTCACAGGTGCTGGCGTAAAGGGATGGATGGCTGCTCTTGCTACATTGGGCATTTGGGCACTCTTCTTCCTTATGTTTGTCCGCATACCCAACTTCGATAAGCGCAAGAACTCTATACTCAACTGGGCAGGATGTGCCGTGCTTATCGGCGTTACGATGCTCTACAAGCCACTATTTGGCGTTGGTGTGTCGCTCTACAATAGCGATATCATAATCCTCATCTTGGCATCTATGGCGCTATGGGCCACCCTATCGTGGTGGTTTACACGCAACTCGTGGGCTATGCGTATCGCCATTATTGGCGGTATGGCATTGCTTAAGATGGCTTCGTCGGTCGAGGGCTCGTGGTGCGAGTGGCTCTGGCAACAGACACCTGCACAGTGGCTCTTCCGCTTCGAGTTTATGAAGTATCTATGCCTCGTCTTGGCGGGCACTTTAGCGGGTGATATTATCCACCGCGAGTTGGGCAGACTCGATAGTCAAAAAAGCGCCAACGACCGCCGCTCGACAACCTTCACCATCACCCTTGTGGTGCTTATGGCATCGCTTATCGGCATTACGATGTGGGGCTTGTTTGTCCGCGAGGTAGGCACTACCGTACTCCTCTCGGCAATCGTTGCCGCCGTTGCGGGCATCGTGCTTCGTGGTCTCAAAACCTCGGAGCAACCACTCCTCAAGGCATTGTTTGCTCTGGGCGTTGTATTATTCTTTATCGGTCTACTGGCAGAGCCATTGGAGGGCGGAATCAAGAAGGACCACGCCACGATTAGCTACTTCTTCGTAACGGGAGGTTTGGCATCGTTCGTTCTTGTTGCTGCGTTGGCGTTGGAGATTCGCTTCGGCGTTCGCTTCCGAGCATTGGAGGCTGCGGGTGCCAATCCGATGTTTGCCTACACCGCCTCGGGTTACCTTATCACACCCATTGCGGCACTCACCACGCTGTTGCCACTAATTGACAAGTTTGGCAATCTCACGCCCTGGTGCAGCTTTGGTCGCGGTGTATTGTTTGCTGTACTGGTTATTGCCGTAACCTACCCCTTCACACGCAAAAACTACTATTGGAAATCTTGATAATATATTGAATATATGAAGATTACAGGAACATTTCTCGATGAGATTAGCCACGATATCCCCCACCAGAACTGGGGCGAAAAGGAGTGGGATGCCGACTTTCAGCACATGCGCTCGATAGGCATCGACACGGTAATTATGATCCGTTCGGGCTATCGCAAGTTTATCACCTACCCCTCGAAATATCTTATCGGCAAGGGTTGTTATAAGCCCTCTACCGACCTACTCGACCTCTTCCTGCGCTTGGCAGACAAGCACGGTATGAAGTTCTACTTCGGTCTCTACGACTCGGGCCACTACTGGGATACGGGCGATATGTCGAAGGAGACGGAGTACAACCGCTTTGTTATCGACGAGGTATGGGAGAACTATGGTCAGCACCACAAGTCTTTTGGTGGCTGGTATCTTAGTGGCGAGATTTCACGCCGCACGAAGGGTGTTATCGAGGCATTCCGCGAGCAGGGTGAGCACTGCAAGGCGGTGTCGGGAGGTCTGCCCACGCTAATCTCTCCGTGGATTGACGGCAAGAAGGCTGTGTTGGCAGCATCGTCATCACTTTCGAAGGAGGATGCTGTCTCGGTTGCCGACCACGAGCGAGAGTGGGATGAGATTTTTGCCGGCATACAGGGTGCTGTCGATGCAGTGGCATTTCAGGATGGACATATCGACTACGACGAGTTGGATGCCTTCTTCGAGGTCAACAAGCGCCTTGCCGACCGCTATGGTATGGAGTGCTGGACAAATGCCGAGACCTTCGATAGAGATATGCCTATCAAGTTCTTGCCCATCAAGTTCGAGAAGTTGCGTATGAAGCTTGAGGCTGCGGCGCGTGCTGGCTACGACAAGGCTATCACCTTTGAGTTCTCGCACTTTATGTCGCCACAGTCGAGCTACACCTCAGCACACCACCTCTTTGACCGCTACAAAGAGTACTTTTTGAAATAGAACCTTAATTACGATACAACTTAAAAACATTACTAAAATGAATATTGACGCTTTAATCAAACAATATCACGACGAGCTACACGAGCGTGTTCTCCCCTTCTGGTTAGAACACTCTCAGGATAAGGAGTTTGGAGGTTACTTCACCTGTCTCGACCGCGATGGCTCGGTATTCGACACCGATAAGTTTATGTGGCTTCAGGGCCGTGAGGTATGGCTCTTCTCGATGCTCTGCAACAAGGAGGGCATCCGCCCCGAGTGGTTGGAGTGCGCCAAGCAGGGTGCCGAGTTTATGCTCAAGTATGGTCACGATGGCGACTATAACTGGTACTTCGCCCTCACACGCGATGGCAAGCCCTTGGTAGACCCCTACAACATCTTCTCTTACACCTTCGCAACGATGGCCTTTGCGCAGTTGCACAAGGCTACGGGCGAGGAGCGCTATGCCGAGGCTACACGCCGCACCTTCCAGCACATCTTGGAGCGTTGGGATAACCCCAAGGCGCAGTGGAGCAAGGCACACCCTGGCTCACGCGATATGCGCGCTATGGCACCCTCGATGATTCTCTGCAACCTCCTTTTGGAGATTGAGCACCTAATGGAGCCTAAGGTTGTCGAGGAGTCTATCGACAAGGCGTTGGGCGATGTTATGAACACCTTCTACCGCCCCGAGTTGGGCTTGGTAGTCGAGCATATCAATGCCGATGGCACACTCAGCGACACCTTCGATGGTCGTCTTATCAACCCTGGCCACACACTCGAGACTATGTGGTTTGTTATGGACTTGGCACGCCGTCGTGGCGATGAGGAACTTATCAAGAAGGCCGTAGAGATTGGTCTTAAGACCCTCGACTTCGGCTGGGATAAGGAGCACGGTGGCATCTTCTACTTTATGGACCGCAAGGGCTGTCCTCCCCAGCAGTTGGAGTGGGACCAGAAGCTCTGGTGGGTACATATCGAGTCGACAATCGCAATGTTGGAGGGCTACTTGCTTACGGGTGATGAGCGCTGCAAGGAGTGGTTCGAGAGGTTGCACGACTACACCTGGTCGCACTTCCGCGATGCGGAGCACCCCGAGTGGTTTGGCTATCTGAACCGTCGTGGCGAGGTGTTGCTCACCTTGAAGGGTGGCAAGTGGAAGGGTTGCTTCCATGTACCTCGTGGTCTCTACAAGTGCGAGTGCCTACTTCGTGAGCTAAAGGCCAAGATGGAGAAATAGTCGAGCCTATGAGACGATTGCTTCTATTGGGCGTTGCACTTTTGTGGTGTAGCGCCGCTTGGGCTATTGGCATCGAGCCTATCAAGGGCACGGTGGAGTGCAACGGCAAGGGCGTTGCCAAGGTCGTTGTTACCGATGGTGAGAGCTTCACACTCACCGACGACAAGGGTCGCTATGAGCTTGAATCGTCGGCAGATAACGGCTTAGTGTATATCACTATCCCTGCGGGTTATAGCGTAGAGTCGAAGTCGAGCGTACCCCAGTTCTGGCTAACGAAGGAGGAGGGTCGCAAAACATACGACTTTGAGCTTATCCAGAAGGTGCAAGACGACGCCCACCACGGCTTTGTCGTCGTTGCCGACCCACAGATTTGGCACAAGAAGGAGTTTCCGGCATTGAGCGAGGGTATGGCGGATATTCGCCAGACCGTCGAGGGCTACGACATCCCATTCCACGGCATCTGTTGTGGCGATGTGATATCGTACGACCACACCTTCTACCCCAAGTACAACGAGGTGGCAGCAACAGCGGGTGTCGACTTCTTCAGCACCCCCGGCAACCACGATATGACGCTTTACAGCCGTTCGCACGAGACATCAACACGCCTTTGGGAGCAGACCTTTGGCCCTGTGTGCTACTCGTTCAATGTAGGCAAGGCGCACTATGTAGTACTCAACGACAACTTCTACATCGGTCGTGACTACTTCTATATCGGTTATCTCGATGAGAGGCAGTTTGCGTGGTTGGAGCAGGACCTTAAATATATGAACAAGGATGCCGTTCTCTTCATTATCCTCCATATACCAACAACTTGCGAGGAGAGCGACCGTAAGCAGTTTAGCTACAACAACATCGCAAATGTGATGACCAATGCCCCGCAGTTGCATCGTATGCTGGAGCCGTACAACGCTCACATCCTCTCGGGACATACCCACACCACCTACAACCAGATTATCACCGACAAGCTCTATGAGCATGTAATTCCTGCGTTGAGTGGTGCTTGGTGGCAGGGCACACTCTGCACCGACGGCACACCGCGTGGCTATGGCGTATTTGAGGTTGATGGCACCGCTGTTAAGTGGTACTACAAATCTACAGGCGAAGGTGCCGACCACCAGATGGTGGTATACGAGGGTGCTGACTATCCGCAGTTTGCAGGCTCGGTGGTTGCCAATGTATGGGCTTCGGACGATAACTGGACTATCGAGGCGCAGTTCGACGATGGCAAGTGGCAGACTATGGAGCGCTTCACCGCCTACGACCCCGCAGCACAGGCGATGTATGCCGACCGTGAGAAGCTCGACCACCCCTATGTATACCCCACTCCTGCCGACCACTTCTTCCGCATCGCAACACCCGAGGGTGCATCGAAGTGCGTAGTGCGTGCCGTGGATAGCTTTGGCAGAGCGTACACCAAAACGATAACTCTGAAATAGATATAAACGATGAAGAGATTGCTCAATAGCATTGTAGTCTTCGTGACTGCAATACTCCTTACTGCTTGTGGCGGTGAACAATACGATGTTGTAATCATCGGTGGTGGCGTAAGTGGCACCACGGCAGGCGTGCGCTCTGCACGCCTTGGCGCCAAGACCCTAATCGTCGAGCAAGGCCCCTGGTTAGGCGGTATGCTCACCTCGGCGGGTGTGAGTGCCACGGATGGCAACTACCGTCTGCGTGGCGGTATGTGGGGCGAGTTGCGTGACTCGTTGGAGGCTCACTATGGCGGTGCTCAAGCCCTCAAGACTGGCTGGGTGAGCAACCTTCTCTTCGAGCCAAGCATCGGCGCTCGCATCTTCCACAATATGGCGGAGAATGAGAAGACTTTGACCGTTAAGTACAACACCGAGGCGACGGCTATCGAGCGCACCGAGAGTGGCTGGAAGATAACCCTTGCAGGCGAGGAAGGCAGCGAAGTCGTTGAGTGCAAGGTTATTATCGACGGCACAGAGCTTGGCGATGTGGCAGCATCGTTGGGCGTAGCCTACGACAAGGGTATGGAGAGCCGTCACGACACGGGCGAGGATATCGCACCCGAGGAGGCAAACGGCATTATCCAAGACCTCACGATGGTGATGATACTCAAGGACTACGGCAGAGATATGACCATTGAGCGCCCCACGGACTACGATTCTACGCTCTTTGCGTGTGCTTGTGACAATCCTATCTGCCATACGCCCAAGGAGGCTAACCGCCTGTGGTCTAAGCAGATGATGATGTCGTATGGTCGCTTGCCCAACGGCAAGATTATGATTAACTGGCCTATCGAGGGTAATGACTATTATGTTGATATGATTGAGCTTTCGAAAGAAGAGCGCGAGGAGGCTGTTGCAAAGGCTAAGCAGCACACCCTCAACTTCCTCTACTTCATTCAGCACGAATTGGGTCTTAACACCCTATCGCTGGCCGATGATGAGTTCCCCACCGACGACCTTATGCCTCTGATGCCCTACCATCGTGAGTCACGACGCACAGATGGCGAGGTACGCTTCAAACTCAACCATATCGTAGCGCCCTACGACTTCACCCTCTACCGCACGGCTATTGGCGTTGGCGACTACCCCGTAGACCAGCACCATACACGATATACCGGCTGGGAGGCATTGCCCAACCTCTACTTCCACTCAGTGCCTTCGTACGGTCTGCCTATGGGTGTCTTGCTTCCGAAGGGTGTCGACGGACTTATCGTTGCCGAGAAGTCTATCTCGGTGAGCAATATCGTGAATGGCTCAACACGCCTTCAGCCTGTCGTAATGCAGATTGGCGAGGCTACGGGTATCATCGCCGCCTTGGCAGTTAAGCAGGGCATCGAGCCTCGTGAGGTTGCGGTGCGTGATGTTCAGCGCGAGGTGTTGGCTGGCGGTGGCTACCTTTTGCCCTTCCTCGATCTCCCCGCTACCGACCCCCACTTTAGCGCCATTCAGCGTGTGGGCGTTACGGGCATTATCGAGGGTGTCGGCATGACCGTAGGCTGGGAGAATCAGACCTGGTTCCGTGCCGATGAGCCTATCTCGATGGATGAGCTTTCGCGTGGTCTTAATCGATACGATGGCAACATTCCACATATCGCCGACGAGCGCAATGTTACCATTGGCGACATCGTCAACTACGGCTCGGTAACCGAGGCGATGTGGGCAGAGTGGGGTCTTGAGAATTTCGACCCTCAGCGTGATGCCACACGCGAGGAGTGCGCCGTGGCTATCGACAAGATTATCAATCCCTTTGCAAAGGGTGTAACAATAAATGGAGAGTACCTATAATGAAACGATTTTTACTTTTCGCTATGCTTTGTTCGCTGCTTAGCGGTTGTGGTGGCGATAGTACCACACCCATCGCCAACTCATCGGCACGCATCGTAGGTCGTGTTGCTCTTAACGACGACGGCTCGGTGTCGTTCGACTGGAGTGGCGTATATGTCGACATACGCTTCGAGGGTTCGTATCTTGCTATGGAGGTTAGCGACACAAAGCGCAACTATCTTAACTACTGGGTAGATGGCGCCGAGCAGCCCAAGCTTATCTCGGAGGGCGAGCATACCACACTTGTCCTTTTCAACGACCCTACGGCCGAGGGTGAGCACCTTGTTCGAATCCAGAAGGCAACAGAGGCTGAGCAGGGCAAGATGACAATTCACTCAATCACCACCGATGGCAAGTTCCTCTCTACAGATGATCTTAAGAAGGAGGTGCATATCGAGTTTTATGGCGACTCGCTCACTTGTGGTTACGGCACAGAGAGCACATCGGGTAGCGACCCATTCCTTCCCGAAACCGAGAACTGTCGCTACACCTATGCAGCCATCACAGCTGAGGCCTTTGGCGCAGACTACTCGCTAATCTCGCACTCGGGTCGTGGCTTGGTGCGCAACTATGGCGATGCGGAGCAGTTGTCCGACCATGCTACCACGATGAGTGCACGCGCCTTCCGTCTCTATGATGAGGACTTTACTTTTGACTACGACTTTGAGCATAGCCCCTACCGCCCCGATGCTATGGTTATCACGCTTGGCACTAACGACTTTAGCACCGAGCCACAGCCTACCGAGGAGCAGTATATCGCTGGCTATAAGGCGCTTATCGAGGGACTTAGAGCAAAGTGGGGCACAGAGCTACCTGTGCTTTGTGTTGTTCACTCGCCCTCGGCAGTGGAGTGCGTTAAGGTTATGGTTTCGGAGATTCCGAACGCTGCTATGGCAGATATCTCGCACGATGTCTACAACCGCACTACCGACCTTGGTGCTTCGGAGCACCCCAACCGTTATGGTCAGGAGAAGATGGCACGCATCGTAATTGAGGAGTTTGCAAAACTCACTGGTTGGCAGAGAGCTGAATAGCATAACGGCAATGGTTAAGAGACTGACTAAACTTTAATTTTGGTCAGTCTCTTTTTATATATGTAGTAGTGTTTTTGTATTATTTGATTTTTTTATACCTTTGCAAAAGGTATGAGGCGAATTGTGAAGATATTAGGCAAATGCACCGCTACGATTGTGGCGGTGGTTTTGTTGGCTATTGTCGGCACAAGCGTTACGGCCATATATGATTTTGCACCTATTAAGCCTTTTGCTGGCAACGACATCTTTAATCCATACCGCAATCTCGACACCTCAAAGCGTTGGCAGAGGGCTTCGTTTCACAACCACTGCCGTGTCGAAGGCATCCTCAACGAGTGCGAATATTCGGCAGATACGGTAAGAGAGCGCCTCGAAAGGTTTGGCACCAACATTGTCACAATCTCCAACCACAATGAGATAAGCGAGGAGGATGCGCCACTATACGAACACGGCTACAACCTTCTAAAATTCCACAAGTTGGTATTTGGCGCCGAGAGGGTCATTAGGTTTGACCATCTTCTCCCCATCTTCCTATCGCAGCGACAGATGCAGATAGACCTACTCCTTGCTACGGGCGATATCGTGCAGTTTAACCACCCATTAAGAACGCCACTCACTACGCTTCGACAGATGCAATATTTGGAGGGCTATCGTCTAATGGAGTTGGATAGCGGTCGCTCGACAGAGAATGGCTATTGGGATGAGGCGCTGAGTAGCGGTCACTACTCGTTTGGCGTTGCTAACGACGACTTGCACGACCCCGACAACACGCGCAAGATTGCCCGACGATGCAACTTTATACAGACCAAGTCATCTGATTACAAAGATATTATTGAGGCATTGAATAGCGGTTGTTACTACTCGATGCGTCTACCCGACTACGGCGATGGCGACTGGGCAATAAAGGTTGAGCGCAACAAGAGCCTACCCGCTATCAAGAATATCGGCATGGAGGGCACTACCCTATTTATCCGCCTCTCGGAGGCTGCCGACAGCATAGTTATCACAAGCGACCAAGGTCGTAGGCAGATTGTAGCAATAGATGCCGACACTGCCCGATACGACCTTCGTGCGGAGGATAGTTATGCTCGTTTTACGGCATATTTCGCCGATGGCGAGGTGATTTATAGCAATCCCTTTGCACGCTACGACGCTACAACCGAGGATAGCCCATTCCGTGAGCCGAGCCACCGAGCAAATATCGTGCTCACGATACTCTTCAACCTACTGCTTGCCGTTGTGGCATACGCAATTATCCACCTAACAATTCTACTATGGAAGCGATAAAACAATATTTTAGGAAGCCTGTAAGCGCATGCCTAATGGCGGCTTTGTTGAGCCTCTTCACGCTCGTTGCCTACCACTATCCGCTATTTAGTGTGGTAGCCGAGAACACCGATGGCGGACTAAACGGAGTGCTTATTATCGGCGGTTTCGCTCTGGCGATGCTTGCCGTGAACTTTATGGTCTACTACCTTCTGCTCTTCTCGGGTCGTATCGTAGGAAAGATTATCCTTGCTCTGACATTTATCTTTAACGGCATTGCGCTCTACTTCATCGTGGGCTACGAGGTGCTTATTACCGATATGATGATGGGTAATGTCTTCAACACTCGCTTCTCTGAGGCTTCGGGATATTTCTCGTTGGCAGCGGTGCTTTACACTCTTTTCCTCGGCATCGCTCCTGCGCTATATATACTTTGGCGCAAGGTCGACTATGGTCGTGTGGGTCGGATGCTGAAGAGCATAGGGTTATCGCTACTGGTGATTATCGCCGTGGCGGTTGCCAATATGCAGAACTTCCCATGGATAGACCGCAACGCCACACAGATAGGTAGTATGATTATGCCGTGGTCGTACACCGTAAACTCGGTGCGCTACTATAACCGCGTTCAGCAACTCAACCGCAAGGAGACACCCCTCCCCGATGCCACAATCACTACCAACGACCGCGAGGTATGCGTGGTGGTTATTGGCGAGTCAGTACGCCGCGAGAACTTCTCGCTATATGGCTACGAGCGTGAGACAAACCCATTGCTTAAGGGCGACAGCGTGGTGGCGATTAAGGCAAAATCGGCAGCTACATACACCACCGAGGGTGTGCGTGCAATACTTTCGTACAAGGCGAGCAAGGAGCTATTCGAGATACTCCCCAACTACCTTGAGCGCAATGGTGCAGATGTTGTTTGGCGCTCGACAAACTGGGGCGAGCCACCGTTGCATATCGCAAAGAACAATCCGCTAAAACGGCTCAAGGAGCGTTACCCCGAAGCAGAGGCCCGCTACGATGCATTGCTTTTGGAGGGTTTGCGTGACGAGATTGAGCAGTCCACAAAGGCTAAGATGCTCGTTGTA
>JAGBYO010000141.1 GCA_017628735.1 Alistipes sp.
AAGCAACAATTTCGCATGCAAAGAAACGCAAATACCGCAATCTGCTGTTTTATAGCATTTTAATTGCTGATATTTGCGTTTTATACGGTTTTCTTTGCATCCGTTTTCAATTCAAAAAAGTGCCATTTATTTTCCGATGCAAAATTTGGAGAAGATGGAGTGGAGGATGTCGTCGGAGGTGATGGCGCCGGTGATTTCGCCGAGGTGGTGGATAATGGTGCGGATGTCCTCCGAAATAAGGTCGGCGGGGAGGTTGTTGCAAAGAGCCGTACGGGCGTTCTGCAATGCCTCGTTTGCCGAGGTCAATGCCTCATAGTGGCGCATATTCGATACGACGATATCGTTTGAGCGAAGGTTCGAAGTGTTCGCCGTTGAGCGCAGTTTTGAGCGCAAAGCATCGATACCGATACTCTGCTTTGCCGAGATATGCAGTGCATCGCAAGGTAGAGTATCAGTTGAATTGACTCTATCTATCTTATTGATAACCTTGATATAGTGTTGTTCGGCATTGAGGTCGATATCTTTGAACTTTGGGCAATCTGCAGATGCGATATGTACGATGATATTTGCCCTGTCGATTGCTCGGCGGGTACGCTCGATGCCCATTTGTTCGAGCGTATCATCGGTAGTTCGTAGACCAGCGGTATCGACAAAGCGGAAGCGGATGCCGTCGATAATGGTTGATGCCTCGATTGTGTCGCGCGTGGTGCCTGCAATATCCGAGACCATAGCTCTATCCTCCTCGATAAGGGCGTTTAGCAGGGTACTTTTGCCAACATTTGGCTCGCCAACGATAGCCACGCTAATACCACTTTTAAGGGCATTGCCGAGGGCAAACGAGCCACGCAACGACTCTATCTGCTCGCCGATACGCGAGAGGATATCGCTCAGCTGCTTTCGGTCGGCAAACTCCACATCCTCCTCCGAGAAGTCGAGCTCAAGCTCCAAGAGTGAGCATAGGCGCAACAGCTCCTCACGCAGTTCGCCCAATTTAGCCGAATAACCGCCACGCATCTGTGTAGATGCCACGCGGTGCGACCAACGAGAGTCCGAAGCGATAATATCTGCCACAGCCTCAGCACGGCTCAAATCCATCTTGCCTGCAAGAAAAGCACGGCGTGTAAACTCGCCAGCCGTAGCCATCGTTGCTCCATACTCGATAGCGAGGCGAAGTAGGGTAGCGGTGATATACTCCGAGCCGTGGAGCGTAATCTCCACCGTATCGTCGCCCGTATATGAGTGCGGGGCACGGAAGAGGGCAACAACAACATCGTCGATGGTCTGCTCATCTTGGTCGACCACACGGCCATAGTGCAGAGTATAGCCATCGGCATCTGCCAAGCGCTGACGACCACGAAAGAGCCTATCGGCAATCTCGATAGCGCGACTGCCACTTAGGCGAACGACCATAACAGCACCGCCCGATGCAGTGGCAGGGGCGATAATGGTTGTTGAAGTATCCGTAGATGTGATATTCATAATTAGTTGGCACTAACTCTGATGCGCTGACCAATACGCAGAGTATTGGCATTGCGTATGCCGTTCCAATTCATTAGCTGTTTTACGCTCTTGCCATAACGACGAGCGATAGCACCAAGGGTCTCGCCCTTCTTCACGGTGTGGTACTTTGCAGGGGGAGGAGTGCTCTTTTTCTTCTCGATATTTTCGGGCACGAGGTACTCTTTAAGATAGATTGAGTCCTTGGCGTGGATAGCCTCCTCGTTAGCAATAAAGTCGGTAAGTCGCTCGGTGGGCAGGGTCAAGGCGTAGCTCTTGGTCGTAGCCGGGATAATCTGCAAGGTGTACTGCGGATTGAGCATCTTGAGCAGTTCGAGGTCGACATCGATAGTCGAAGATACCTGCTCGAGGTGCAGAGGACGGTTAATCATCACCGTGTCTACTGACAGCGGCACAGGCGGTGTATCGTATCTTACACCGTGTGCTTCGTGATAGGCAAAGGCGTAGGTAGCGCCCATAAAGAGGGGTACATAGCTACGAGTCTCGCGAGGAAGGTTGTAGTAGATATCCCAGAAGTCGCCCTTGTAGCTCTCGCGGTTGCCACCCGAGCGAGTGATAGCCTTATTGACATTGCCAGGACCACAGTTGTACGATGCAATGGCTAAGGTCCAGTCGCCATACATATCGTACATATTCTTGAGATACTTGCATGCAGCACGCGTAGCAAGCAGAGGGTTGCAACGCTCATCGACCATAGAGTTTATCTCCAAACCATACTCCTTGCCTGTGCGAGGCATAAACTGCCACAGACCCTTTGCGCCAGCCTTTGATGTAGCGAGTGGGTTTAATCCAGATTCAATGATGACCATAGCGCGAAGCTCGATGGGGAGGCCTGCATTTATCAACTCCTCCTCAATCATCGGAAAGTAGTGGTAGGCATACGACATCTTCTCGGCATAGCTCGACGATGAAAAACGCTCTATAGCGGCACGCACCTCATGGTTGTAGTGCATAGGCACGGGTGACATAAGGGCATTTAGACGAGCAATATATAACGAATCGGCGCTATCGGCCTTAGGGTCAATTGTTTCGGTTACATTCAAAAACTCATTGAAATAGCGCTCATAGCTTGACTTAGTGGTTGTTGCGCGCCACATAGCAAGCAATGAATCAATCTGCTGAGGTGTGTTCTGTCGAGGCTCTGCGTAGTGATTTGTGGTTACCTCAGTAATCTCCATAACCTCCTCGCCATTCAACATGCGCAAGCTATCCTCCTTAGCCTCAATCTCTTCAGGTGAGGTATACTCTTTATGTTGTCGGCGTTTCTTGGGGCGTTTGTCGTTGTCGAGAGCATAGCTGGGTACAACGACGATGAGGGCGCACACAAGCGCTAAAAGATATCGTAAATTTGGAGTCTTCATTGGTTTAGAATTTCAAACTCATATTGAAGCCAAGTGTGGGTTTTGTGCCTACGGCGGTATAATCAAAGTATGGCTCGACATTCATCGTAAGGTCGTCCGAGATGTCGTAGTCTTGGAGGTGTGCATCGACATGGGCGTCGATAATTTGCAATAGATAGACACCCGCCGTAAGTATTATACAGAGGTCTCGGTTACGGCGATAGCTATCCTTAAGGTTTTTTAGGAATGTAGAAGAGTAGGCGCCTCGGAACTCGTCGGGAGCACCATTAGGATATTTCTCGTTGCGGATAGCTGGGTCAGTGATGCTCTCGTAGTCGGCAAGTAGGGTATATGCCGTCTTGAAACGCTGGTAGCCTCGATTGTTCCAGTCAATAGTGTAGATTGTCGAGGCAAGACCTCCGAGAACAATAGGTACACGCCAATAACTCTTGTTGTAGACCTGTCCTGCACCAGGGCAGATGGTCGAGAGTGTTGTAGCCTTCTTAACATGCGACACCTCATTGGTGGCGTAGTTAACCGCAGCATCGCCGATAAAGTAGATGTACGATGCTATCGCTAAGCCTGCATATATCTGTCGGCGTGTGTTGTGGCGAATCATCTCGGTTTGTATCTTATCGAGCTCCTCGGTACGCATATAGCCGTGGTCGATAAGATAGCGGTCGTACTGCTTTTTGAAAGGCTTGTACTGCTTATTCTCGTAAACAAACATGCCTACCGATGCGCCTACAACAGGGTAGAGCACACCGAGTTTCCAATATTGTTTATTGTAGATTTGGCCAAAACCAGGTAATGGCAAAGATAACCAACATACCTTCGACAGACCCATCGAGTCGCTGATGAAGGGTTGGCGCACCTCGCCACGCTTATTTAGACGAATACGCTTGCCGTCGGGTGAAATGCTGTCGCCTCGGCTAATGCGAGCTGAATCGCGGTGCGCGTGCTGTGCGACAATCTTACGCACAGAGTCACGCGACTTCTCAGAAAATTCAGCGTAGTTTTCGTTTGTTAACGAGCCGAGTGAGTCGAGAAAATGGTAGTAGAGCGAATCGCGGCGTGCAGCACGCTCGGCAGCCTCACGGCGTAACTTTGCCGAGTCAATAGGCACCAAGCCACCATTGTTGATAGTGCGCACATTGCCACGCAGACGCTCACGGCTGAGGTTTATCTCCTGAGCCATGACATCACCGCCCGCAACGGCACAAACCACAGCGAAAAGCAGTGCTACTATGACCTTACTGAGCTTCATTCACTATATAACGCTTTTCGGTATTATTTTATTTTGGCAAGTCGCTTGATAAGTTGCTCAACCTCCTGATCGCTCTCGCACTCAATCGTAATACGGCTACCGCCGCTCTTGGTGCGCTTGATAGAGAAGCTCTCAGAGAAGAGACGCTCTAATGCCTCAACGAGGCGGTTGTATGATTCGGGATACTCCTCCTCTTCCGTAGCCACCTCTGCGGGTTTATCGGCGAGTTTCTGCGCCAATGCCTCGGCCTGACGAACAGACAGGCCACGCTTTACGCACTTCTTCAGCGCCTTGAGTTGATTCTCCTTGTCGATACCAGCAATAGCCTTGGCGTGGCCCATAGAGATAAGACCCTCTTTGAGTGCCAACTGCACCTCTTCGGGTAGGCTCAACAAACGCATATAGTTGGCTACCGTAGAGCGCTTCTTGCCCACCTTCTCGGCCATAGCCTCCTGCGTAAGACCACACTCCTCGATCAAACGGCGCATACCGAGCGCAACCTCTATGGCATTAAGGTCTTGGCGCTGGATATTCTCGACAAGAGCCATTGCGTGGAGGTTCTCGTCATCGACCTCGCGGATATATGCGGGCAAGGTCTCAAGACCTGCCATCTGCGATGCACGCCAACGGCGCTCACCACTGATGATAGTGTAGCGACCATTCGTCTGCTTGCGAAGGGTGATGGGCTGAATAACACCAAGTTGTGATATTGATGCAGAGAGTTCGGCCAATGCCTCCTCATCAAACGATACACGGGGCTGCTGGGGGTTGGGGTCGATAAGCGTGATTGCCACCTCCGCCATCTCGGCCATAGGCTTCGACTGCTGAGTGGCATTGTCGATACCGAATAGGGCATCAAGACCTCTGCCCAAACCTCGTTTAGATTGTGTTGCCATATTGTGATGTTACTTTTTTCTGTTTCGTTTCAAAAACTCGCGGGCAAGGTTTAGGTAGTTTACCGAGCCTGATGCCGAGGCATCGTAGAGCATAATGGGTTTGCCGTGCGAGGGTGCCTCACCCAAGCGAATGTTACGCTGAATGATGGTGTCGTAGGTGAGCGCTCCGAAGTGCTCGCGTACCTCGCTGACGACCTGATTGTTGAGCCTATTACGCATATACATCGTGAGCACAAAGCCCTCGATGTCGAGCGATGGGTTAAGGCGGCTCTTAATCATCTTGATGGTATTGAGCAACTTGCTAAGACCCTCCAAAGCCAAATACTCGCACTGCACCGGCACAAGCACCGAGTCGGCAGCCGTGAGGATATTGACTGTAGTGAAGCCCAACGATGGCGAGCAGTCGATAAAGATGTAGTCGTAGTTGTCCCTCACCGAGTCGATAATCTCCTTCATTCGAGTGTGTGCACCCTCCATCGTAGAGAGCTCGGTATCGGCAGCCACAAGGTTAATAGACGAAGGTAACACCCAGAGCTTCTTGATATCCTCGGAGTGGAGGATTACCTCCTCGGCACGCTTATCGCCAACCAAGCACTCATAAGTGCCTGCTTGGTTGATATCGAAACCAAGGCCCGATGTAGCATTTGCCTGTGGGTCGGCATCGATTAACAATACCTTTTTGCCCAACAGCGCCACAGCAGCTGCAAGGTTGATTGCCGTAGTGGTCTTACCCACACCGCCTTTCTGATTTGCTAAAGCAACGACTTTGCCCATTTCACTCTCTTTGCTTACAATACACTTATCTATATTAACGGACAAAAATAGTAATTTTTATCGGATTTGCCACCTCTTTTCAATGAAATTTACCTATCTTTGTTTGAAATTTGTTTTACGACCCTTCGGTATGAAAAGATTACTTCGCATAACACTACATATCGTAGCCTTTGTGGCTATCTCGTTCGTAGCATCGTTTGGCGTTAGCACTATTGCTCGCACAGTGGGCATTTCGACAGAGGATAACGACTTAGGCTTTGCATTAGTTAATGTCTCTATATCACTCACACTCTTGCTGTTGCTTATGGTGTATGAGCGTGTGGCGTGTGGTGAGTTGCCTTCGGTAGGGTGGCGAGGTGCAGGCTTTAACCCCACAAAGGTGCTGATGGGCGTAATTCTTCTTGTTGCGGCATCGGTGGCTACATCGCCTCTTTCGGAGTGGCTCGATACAGATATTCGCACCTTCCCCGAGGGAGAGTGGACATTGGTTCTGGCGGTTGTCGTTGCGCCTATTCTTGAGGAGTTAATCTTTCGTGGTAGGCTTATCTCTATCTTCCGCCGTGAGATGCCTCTATCGTTGGCCGTGGTGCTCTCGTCGCTGATGTTCGCAGCAGCTCACGGTAGCTTCGTTGTTGCTTTAGATGCTTTTATTGCGGGATTGATACTCAGTTACTTCTATATTTCGACTCGCTCGATAATAATGCCTATAATTCTACATGTCTGCAACAATGCAGTGGCATATGCGCTCACCGTGCTATCGTATCGTGGCGAGGGCATTACCGACCTATTTAGCTCGTCGTCATCATTCCTAATTGTCTATGCTGTATCGTTGGTTGTCGTAGCCCTCGGTTTCGGCCATATTATCCGCTTCTTCTTCAAAATTGACACAACACACAAAGAGGATCTTGCCAAGGAGATTGAGGCTGAGGAGTAGGGTTGTATCTCTATACAACAAAAAGACCGACCATTTTATGTGGTCGGTCTTCACTTTTTCGAGGTGTCAAAGATTAGAGCAAAGCATCAATCTTAGCCTTGATCTGCTCCTTGGTACCAGCACCTACATGCTTGTCTACCTGCTTGCCGTCCTTAAGGAAGACGATAGTAGGAATGTTACGAACCATGTACTGTGCAACAACATCGTCGTTAGCATCTACATCGCACTTGCCGATAAGAACCTTGCCCTCGTACTCCTCAGCAAGCTCCTCAATGATGGGTGAAATCATACGGCAAGGACCGCACCATGTTGCCCAGAAATC
>JAGBYO010000142.1 GCA_017628735.1 Alistipes sp.
AAAAGGCACATACCACGCCTTGAAGGGCTCGGCAGCGAACGACATACCGACTATGGCGCTCGTTATGGGGTCAAGACCCGTTGTCTCGGTGTCGAAGCAGAACTCGGGGAAACGACTGAGATAGTCACATAACTCGCGCAACTCGTTGATATCCTTTACGATGCGGTAGTCGTGAGGGGTATTTCCAATATTGCGTATGCCGATTATCTCTTCGACCTCCTCTACTGCGATTTCGGGCTCAGCGGTTGGCTCAGACTCCGTTGAGGGCGCATCGAACATTGCAAATAGGTCGCCCTGACCCTCAAGCTTTGCACGGCGCTTTGCCTCCGACTTTGCGCGCGCCACCTCCTGAAGCTGGATTTGTGGCGCTTGGCGTGGCGTATCCTTCGCTACTGGCTCCTCGGGCGCAAGGTTTTCGATGTCGCGTAGGAACGATGTGAAGTTCAACTCGGCATACAATCCACGCAATAGTGTATAGTTGGGGCAACACATCGTTAGTGCCGCCTCTTCGAACTCGATTGGTGCATCCAAACGAATGGTTGTCAGCTCTTTAGCCAAGCGAAGTTTATCGCCCCACTCGGCAATATTTTTGCCTATCTTGCCACCAATCTTGTCGGTGTTGGCGAGGATATTCTCCACCGTGCCCCACTCCCTAACGAGTTTGCACGCACCCTTCTCGCCAATGCCCGGTACGCCAGGGATATTGTCCGAGGCATCGCCCCACAAGGCGAGCATATCACGCACCAAGACGGGGTCGGAGAAGCCATATTTTGCCTCGATGGCTGCGGTGTCGATCTTGATAATATCGTCGCCCTTCTGGTTGTAAATCACGCAGTTATCGCCGACAAGCTGACCATAGTCCTTGTCGGGTGTAACCATAAAGACGCTATATCCCTTTGCTGCACCCTTCTTGGCGAGTGTGCCGATAACATCGTCTGCCTCGAAGCCCGCAACCTCCAGTACGGGGATGCACATAGCCTCTAACAGTCGCTTGACATAGGGCACCGAGATTATGATATCCTCGGGCGTGGGTGGGCGGTTTGCCTTATACTCGGCAAACATCTCGCGACGGAACGAGCCACCTGGAGGGTCGAAAGCTACGCCGATAAGGTCGGGCTTCTCGCGCTTCAGTAGGTCGCGCAAGAACTTCGTAAAGCCAAAGACAACCGAGGTGTTCAGTCCATCGCGGTTACGCATCGGGCGACCCATAAAGGCGTAGTAGTACTTGAATATCAACGCATAAGCATCGATAAGATATAGTGTCTTCATCGTCGAAACGCTTTGAGGTGTGTTCTAAAAATTATCCGAGGCATACCACTCGGCATACGATGTGGCGGTCTCGTGAAGGCGCAGTGAGTAGAGCTCAATCTCCTCGGGCAGAGCACCCAACAGACGCTCGGCAAAGTCGGCAAGCATATTCTCGCAGGTGGGCTGATAGTCAGTTAGCACAACCTTCGAGAAGCGGTAGCCAAGACCCGATGCTACCTCCTCGGCAGCAAGTGTGTTGCGCATCATAAACGAATGGTCGAGGCGCTCGATAATCTGCTCATTTACAATGCGTTTGAGCAGACCGAAGTCCATCACCATACCCAACTTTGGCGAGTCGAGGTCTCTCTGTGGCTCGCCCTTGATGGTAACAAACAAACGGTATGAGTGACCGTGAATCTCGCGACAGAGACCATCGTATCCCTCGAGCATATGCGCCGCCTCGAAGGTAAACTCCTTGGTAAGTCTTATAACTGACATACAAGAAACTGTTTAGTTATTGTTATTTATATATGTACAAAGATAGGGAAAATTCTATATTTGGATTAACTCCAAACCGATTTTTCGTATTTCGGCTTTGATTAGTTCTAATCGCTCCTCCGAGGGCTTTTTCTTGGCGGTGAGATAGTCCGAGAATAGAGGCTGTGAAATACCCAATCTTGCGGCAATGGCTGTTGGCTTTATCTCGGGGTGCTCCTTAAATATGCGTGCCAAGCCCGTAGGCTCGGGGTCTTCATACGAAAAGCTCTCAAACGACATATCCTCGTCGATGGCATCCCAGCGAATACCATCTATGGTAAACCTATAATCGTTGCGCTCAGCGTCAGTTGCTGCTTTTAGTCGTGGATACCAAAGCAACGACTGCCATAGGGTCTTGCCCTCATCTGACAAGATGTGTATCCTGTCATCCGCAAACCACAATTTCGTTACCTTCATAACTTCTACATATTAAATGTTTTGTTCCACTCATTGATAAAGTTCACTCTGTTCTCTTCGAGAATTGACTCGGCAAGGCGGAGTGTTTCGGGTTTAAGACCCTTGTTCTCTACAAGTGCTACACGGTCATCGAGAAGTTTATACTTTGCTACGCCATCGGCGTGCTCAATATGCACATGAATAGGCTCGTGTTCACGGGTGTAGAAAAAGAATCTCAACCCAAAGATTGATAATATTGTCGGTATATCTTCATCTATTAGTTATGCAAATATAGGTTATATTTTTATAACCTACAAATAAAATGCCGCAAAAAATGGTAATGATGCGAAAAAACAAAGAGCCTGTCTAACAATGTAAAATGTTAGGCAGGCTCATTCATATTTTGCCACCGTGGTGGCGAGGGGTTGATTACAACTCGGTGAGTGAGTCGGCAGCGTACTGGAACTTGCCCTGCTCAACTACATCGAATGTGAACGAGTAGTTCTTGTTAGGACCGTAGCAGTAAACCTTGATAATCACCTTCTTATAGTCGTCTGTGGTTACCTCGGGGTACATATAGCCAAGAACCTCGGCGTATACCTCTGCGGTGTGCTCCTTGAGCTTTGCAAGGATTTCGTCATCTGACAACTCGCCCATACCTGCGGCAGCGAAGCCACCCTTAACAGCCGAAGGACGCCAGTCCATATTGCCGTAGTATGCCGAAGCACCGGTGTAGAACTCGTTGTTACCGTAGTTCGATACCCAGTAGTTTCCTGCGGGCTTCTCGCCATTGATAAGGACAATCTCGGTAGAGAGAATCTCACCTGCGTTGTCGCGTGCGGGAGCGCCCATAGGCACATCCTTAAAGTCGTAAACCCAGTTTACGCAGTACTGGTAGAATGCCTTGGTCTCGGCGCTCGATGTCGAGGTGAAGTCGAGCTCCAAGGTGCGGTCGATAAGCCACTCACCCTCGGTCTTGCGGAACTGGTCCTGACGAGTCTCGAAGTAAGCGGTCTTAGTCCACTCGCCGTTGAAGATGTACTCGTCAACCTTCCAAGAGGTAGCGCCACCAGCATAGCAACGATAGCCTACATAGAGCTTATCATCAGCCTGTGCATAGGGGTACTTCTCCGAGAGGAACTTGGGCAAGTAGCTATCCTGTGCAGGGTTGGTGAAGCTGCCGTAGCCCTGACCCATTGCGGTGTAGTCGGCGGGCTGAACAGCCACGATATCCTCAACTGCCTCATACGCCGTGCCGTTGAACTTGAAGAAGGCATACTGCTTCTCGCTCTTAACCTTGAGAGCAAGGGTAGAAGCACTGCGTGTAGTGACCTCAGCCGAGGTAACGATGATATTAACATACTTGGGAGCACCACTCGACTTCGAAATAGAGCAGAAGTAGCCATAGAGGGTGCAGTGCATACCATCCTCGAGCATAGCCTTAACCTCGTCGGTTGCGCCATATACGCTACCAACAGCGGTCTCGGCACCATCAATATTGAAGTTGTAGTAGTTGCCGCTAATTGCCACAGTACCAGTCATCTTCGCATAGTAAGCATACTCGTCGTTAACGCGGGTAGTGAGCAACTCATCAGCATAAGCGCCTGTGATGTTCAATGCCTCGGGGTAGGTAACAGTAGTTGTGCCAGTCTTCTCAACGGTGATGTCGGCTGTGCCAATCTGGAAGCCACAGTTGTAAGATGAGATAGTGCCCGATACCGAAACCTCGTCGCCAACAGCAAGGTCAGCGGTCTTGTAAAGCAAGATTGAGCCACCATTGTCGGTGAGGATAGGACCCTGTGACGAAACAGCCGAGATATAGCCGTCAACCTCTACAAAGTCACCCAAAACAGCCGAGCCAAGAACAGATGTGTACTTGGGAGCCTCGGGCTCCTCGCCACCACCAATAGCGGGAGCCTCGTCAACCGAAACAACCACGACATTGATGTACTTGCCGCTTGAAATTGAGCAGAAGTAGCCGTAGATAGTAGCCTCCTGGCCATCGGTGAACATTGCCTTAACCTCGTCGGTAGCGCCATAGATGCTACCCTGAGCAGCCTCGGTGCCCTCCATAATGATGTTGATGTAGTTGCCTACCGAGGGAGTACCGGTGAACTTCACAAACTGAGCGTAGTCGTTGTCGGTGCGTGATGTGAGCAATGCCTCCATAGCAGGACCATCCAACTCTACGGGCTGGGGATATGTTACGGTAGTTGTGCCAGTCTTCTCAACGGTTGCTGTTGAAGCGCCAATCTGGAAGCCCTTGTTGTAAGCCGAGATAGTACCATTTACGGTAACCTCGTCGCCAATAGCAAGGTCAGTGCCCTTGTAGAGAAGAACAGAGCCAGTAGCATCGGTTATGATAGGACCCTGTGTCGAAACTGCCGATACATAGCCCTTAACCTCTACTACATCGTCCAACACTGCCGAGCCAAGAACCGAAGAGTACTTGGGTGCCTCGGGCTGGTCGGGCTGCTCAGGTGCCTCAGGCTCCTCCTTCTCGGGCTCCTCCGAAGAGTAGTTGTAGGTAACCACAACATACTCGCCCTCGCGAGCATCGTCAGCAACGGGCAATACGGTCTTGAGCTTGTTTACGGTCTTGGGAGTGAGCGCCGAAGCGTAATCCTCCTCCGAGCCCCAGATTGTTTTGTAGTCATCCTCGGTGAGGGTGTACTCCGTAGCAGCGTTCATCGCTACAACATCGGCGGGGATATCCAATGCCGAGGTGTAGGTGATAAGTGCCAACGAGCCATTGTCGAGTGTGGGATAGCCCGCATCAAGCCAAGCGGGGATATATGTCGCAGCATCGTCCTGCGAAGCGAAGAAGTGGCTCTTGCCAATAGCCGAAAGAGCAGCTACAGCCTCCTCGCCAGCAGCCTCGGCGATAGCCTTGTTGGTGCTGTTCTTTGCGATAGCAGCGTAGTCGTCCTCCGAGAGGGTGATGTCCAACTCGCGAACATTGGTGATATCACCGTTGTTGTCGTAGTCGGGCAAGTAGGTCTCATTGAAATAGTCGGTCTGGCAGCCCAAGCCCATAAGAGCCACGGCCACAACAGAGCATAAGCGGATAATTATATTCTTCATAGCGGTAGTTCTTTTTAGAAGCTAATCTTAAGACGGAGTGTGTAGGTACGGCCGAATGAGTACATCACGGCGTAGCAATCCTGCCAGCCCTTGGTGTCGGTGCCGCACTGTGCATCCATCACATAGTTGTAGTCGTAGAGGTTGTTCACATTGCCATAGAGCGTAGCACGCACCTTGCCAAGGTTGAACGAGTAGCTTGCCGAGAGGTCGAGCTGGTGACCTACGGGAATCTGCCAGGGGTCGTTTACGGTTACGGCGCTATTTGCCACAGCCGTAGAGCCGAGGTAGAAGTCGGCATAGTTGCGAGCATAGAGGTTGAAGTTGGCGCTGAGGCGCAAGCCCTTCAAGGGGAAGAAGTCTGCACCGATAGCGGCGGTGGTCTGTGCCGAGCCTGCCACATGTACGCCCTTCTGCTGAAGCTCAATCCAAGCGTGGTCCTCAGCCATAATGCCCGAAGCTACCGTACCGTCCATCTTTGCGGTCATAGGCTGACCCTGTGAGTCGTAGTAGTAACCCTTGGCGTTGCTTGACCATACCCAGTCGCCCCACGAGAGCATACCTGTAAGGTTCAACCAGCGTGTAGCGCGGTAGTTAAGGTCGAGCTCAACACCTGCGTGGCGAGCATCGATACCTGTGAGGTTTACACGAGCGTAGTCGCCGTTAGACATAAGCTTCGAACGAACATCTGCCTTATCCATCCAAAGGGTGTAGTAGCCGTTGATGTTCATGCGGAAGTTGCCTGCACGCAAGCCATAACCACCCTCAACAGAGAATACCTTCTCGTTTACGGCATCGGGGTTGGTCATATGCGAGGTTGTAGACTGGAGGAATGCACCACCTGAGAAGAAGGGGGCACGCGAGATGTAACCAACATTGAGGAAGAGGTTCGAGCGGTCGGTAACATTCCAGTTTACACCCGCCTTAGCGGTAAATCCTATGAAGTTCATAGTCTCCGAGCGCTGGTGTGCCTCGTCGTAGTAGAAGCGGTCGACACGCCAGTAGCCAGTGTTCGATACAGAGCCTGATACGAAGGCATTAACCTTGTTCTTTGTCCACTCCAACTGAGCAAAAAGACCCTCCTGGTGTACATGGCCATCGTAGTCACGATAAACGATATCGCCTACGGATAGCTTCTCATACTTCCAGTTGGGGTCGGCAGCTGCGGCGTTGTTCTCAGGCTTAACATTCTTACGGTCGGCATCATCAATGAAGTATGCACCATCGTAGAGGTCGATAATCTCGTTGGTGTGCTCACCTACATAGTAACGAACATCGACACCTGCCGAGAGCTCCAAGCCGGGGAGTAGCTCGTTGGTGTAGGTCGACAAAAGACCATACCACATATGGTTGTTCAACGACTTCGACATCACCATACGCGAACCATCAGCCGATGCAGCGTTCATATCCTGAATTGCGCCATAGTCGAAGGTACCATCTGTCTTACGGAAGTTGTAGAGGAGCTGACCATTTGATGAACCGTTCCACATAGCACGGTCCGCTGAGGTACGACCCTGACCAGAGTAGCCCGAACCACGACCGATAGATACATAGAGAGCTGTCGAAAGTGACGATTTGTAGTCGATCTGCCACTGGTGGTTCAACGAAATCTGAGGCTTGTGGTACTCATTGACCATCGACGAGCGCTCCTTGCCGTTGTTGTCGAAACCATAAACGGCGTTGTAGCGATACTTGTTCTTCTCGCCAGTCCACTTTGCTACCTCGTTCCAACCCTCAATCGAGAGACCTGCATAGAGGGGCTTACGCTGGTTGTGCTTCTGGGGAGCACCAAAGGCGGTAAGCGAGAGCTGGTGGTCGTCGTTGATACGCTTCGAGACATTTACAAACCAGTTGTAACCCTCGTAGCCAGTACCCTGGATGTAGCCATCGCCCCAACGCTTCGAGAAGAGCACGCTCATTGCCCAGCCATTATTCGTAAGACCTGTCGAGAGGCTCAACGAGAGGGTGTTAGCGCCATCGTTACCTACGCCGTAAGATACCGTACCACCGCGCTTAGCGTCGATAGTGTTCGTAACGATGTTGATAGTACCACCTACCGAGGGTGACGAAATCTTCGAAGCACCCATACCACGCTGTGTCTGCATCGAGCGTGTCACATCCGACAAACCTGCCCAGTTAGACCAGTAAACACCACCCCACTCCATATCGTTCACGGGGACACCGTTCACCATAACAGCGACATTTGCCGACTTGAAGCCACGCATATTGATCTTCGAGTCGCCATAGCCACCACCATCCTTCGTAACATAGACACCGGGGGTAGACTTCAATACCTCAGGGAACTCCTGACCACCGAGCTTGAACTCGATCTCCGAAGCCTCGACGGTAGAGACAGCAACGGGGGTACGACGCTGAACAGCCAACGACTGTGTGATAACCACATCGTCCATAGCGATAGCATCTGCCTCCATCTTAATCATGCCAAACTTCACGCGAGGTACCTTAGTATCCACATCAAGAGTCTGGGTCTTGTAGTTCAGATACGAAATCTGAATCTGGTTAGCACCATCGCGGAGCTTCATCTCGAAGTTACCGCCAAGGTCGGTGCTTGTACCCTGAGTCGTTCCGGGGACAACAACCGAAGCACCCACCAAGGGCTGCTCCGCTTCGTCGACAACCGTACCCGACACGATAGTCTGTGCATTGGCCATAACACCAATGAAAAGACCACACATCAGAAGTAAAAGTTTCTTCATAAGCAGTTAATTTATAACAAGTTAATAAAAGTTGTTCGGGTCTATATATCGACAGGGATATATGCCTATTAGGGGCTCTAAGCACTCCCATCAATGTCGCAAATATACAAATTTTTTTTATTCTAAAAAAAAGAGGAGCAACCCTCCCGTCAAAAGAGTTGCTCCCGTTACCATTTATTTGGTCTTGTGTAGCGATGCTATCTTACCGCAACGACCTTGCCTGAGTGGCGGTCTACGACCATAGCCTGAGCGCGTGTCGATGAGTTGAGCTTATCGACAAGCTCCTGAGCCGACTTACCCTCGCTTGGTGCATACTTAATAACTTCCGAACGCCACATTGGTGTAACATCACCCTTATGGTCGAAAGCTGCGGCACAGATATAGTAGGGCATATTATACGATGCTGCATTTGAGATAAGAGGCTCGCAGGTGTCGAATAATAGGTCAAAGAAGATAATATCTTCGCCAAAATAATCGTATGTCGGAACATCGATAAGCAGTGTGAAAATCTCAGGTGTAGGAATATCGGTCTTTACCTCAATCCACATTAGGAAGTACTCGTCATCAGGCATACCTGCACAGTTGCCAAAACGCACTGGGTCAAGCGCCATAGCCTCCGAGATAATGTAGGGGCCACCGTAGTTAACCTCCGAGATAGCTACCTCGCACTCGCCCTCATCGTCGGTGGTAAAGATGTGCTTGAATACGGGGGTGGTAACGATGCCACCACTATATCCGAATGCTATTACAACATACTCTGTTGAGGGGTAGAGTGTGCTCAAATGCGAGCTGATAGGGCCTCTAAACTCGTAGGCGTAAGAACGAAATTCTCCAAGAACAGCCTCACGAAGGTCATCATCGGTGAAGTTGGGCTTCATATACTCCGTAGGTGTGAAGAGCATTATGTATGTTTCGTCATCTACCGATGGTGTAATGCGAAGGTCGCAGATGCGCACATAGCTCTCTACCTCGATGTCGATAGTCATATCCGATGCTGTTACCTCTTCTGTCGAGAAGTTCACAATCTTAGGCTCGGATACCATCTGATAGTGGCCATCAACCATCTCCAAGGCGTAGATTACAGCAGTATAGAGTGTATATGACATAAGTTCGCGCTCAACTGTTGCTTTGCCCTTGTGGCAGAATATATCGAGGATGCGCTCCTCGGTGATGCCTCCCGCAAGGTTGTTGCAGTATAGCTCTATCCATGTGTGTGCCACAAGGTCGGCATACTCCTCTGGCGACATTTCGCCGTTGGGGTCAAAATATTGCTCCTCGTTGTAGCCGAAAATCTGCATTGTGTAGTAGCCATCGTAGCCCTTTGGCGAGATGTCGAAAGCGACATTTGCACCATCTACGCTGTACTCTACATCAAAGTCGATGGTTCGGCGCTCTGCCAACGGGGGCTCAATCATACTCCAAGCAATGCTGGTAATCATCTCGCAGTCGTCCTCCGCCTCGTTGAACTTCACTCCATAAGCGTAAACCACCGACTGCTCGCCAGGACGAATACCGGGCCACGCTGCGCGTGTTGTGCCCTGGAAGAGCACCTTGTTCTGCTCCATATAGCTCTTGAGCGTGATGCCATCGTAGGCTGCACCTCGCTTGAAGTAGAACATATCATCTTCGAAGAGCTCGTCGTCGTTGGTGATGCCGCAGTCGCCAAAATACGAGATATCCGACTTGTACATCACATAGTACATATCTTTATCCGCAGGCGTAACGCGCGTGATGCAACTTGTGCCTGTCAGCTCCTCCAACTCGATAACAAATGCCTCCTCAGGCTCGGGCGTGGGCTCCTCGGGGGTCGGGTTATCTGGGATCGGCTTAATGGGCTTCACAGGCTCCTCACACGCCACAAAGGCAAGTGCAATAAGCGCAAAGAGTAGTGATAGTTTTGTTGTAAGCTCTCTCATTGTTAAATTGTTATTATGTTATACACCTAACTGATGACAAAGATAAACAAAATGTTGGGAAGTTGTTAATTTTTAGAGAGAAAAAGAGATTGGAGAGACGAGAGGGACGACAACGAAGTCGGGTATCATCTTTCTCTGCAATCCCTATTGTCCCTGTTGTCCCTGCTCTCTTTGTTGTCCCTTCCCCCCCCAAAAAAAAATCGGAGCTTCCCCGCGGGGAGGCTCCGAAAGATTATTCGAAGTTAATAGTATAACTCACGACTAATTACCAGTTGTTGCGGTTATCCTCGTACTCGAGAGTTACATTGCTGAACTGGATGTTTGTACCATCCTCAAATGTCAAGTCAACATTGATGTAAGTCATAGTACCATCACCATTATCCTCGAACTCAAATGCACCAACAGTAGAGACAAGGTATCGGTCGCTGTTACCACCATTGTTCTTGTAGTAAGTAGAGCTAGTCCAAACAGAATTTTGATACCAGTTAACGCAGATGAAGTCGCCGTTGTCAAGATACAACCAGTGGTAGGTATCACTAAAGCTACCGCTCAATGAGCAAGAGGTAGGAATCCAGTTACCAGAAGCGCTGTTGTCGTAGATAGTAGGTGCACCAGCATAAGTAACATTTGCAAGCGCACGACCCTCTGCGTCGAAGAGGTTCAAAGTGATACCCTCAGCAGTAACGGTCATTGTAGAACCCGACATGCCCTCGGGAAGAGCAGCGTCACCAAGTGTACCAGAGTTTACAGAGAAGGTAGCATCTGTACCATATACCAAATTGTTGTTATTACCAGCGTAAGTGTAAGTACCCTCATTGATAGCACCAGTCTCAAGGTTGCGGAAGTTGTAGTTTACTGAGATCTCAGCCTTGAAGCCAGTACCACGAATTACATACACGCCGTTACCGCCGGTCCAACCAGTCTGATAGTAGTCATCGTAACCACCCATGAACACAAACTTAGTAGCCTCAATATCGACTGCGCCAGCGTAGTAGAAGTACTCGCCATAAGCAGTGTTAGAGATAGAACCGTCAGAGAACAAAGCAACAACAGCCACCTTGTAAGTCTTACCACCTACGAACTGAGTTGCGCTATCAGCACACTTGGTAAGAACGATAGGATTAGTAGCATCCTGCTCGCCATACATCCAGTTAGTCTTGTAACCGAGATCAGCAAGCTGCTCCTGAGTCTTCTGGTAGTATGAGTTAACATCGTTGCGAACGATATAAGTCTTGTAACCTACAACATCCAAGCCATCAACACCGGCAACCTTAACAGTTGCAGAAGACTCGGTGAACTCTACGCTCTCGATAGAGATAGTAGCCTCGTTGTAAATAACGGCGCGGCTTGAGAACTCGTGCTGACCGATAGTGTAGTTACCCTCAGCGTCAACAATCAAAAGACCGAGGTACTTAGTCTCGCCAGCAACATCAGTTGTGCTTGAGAGACTATATGTGTAACCAGACTCGAAGTCGATCTTAGCCCAACCATTCGCGATAAGGTCAGCCTTAAGTGCATCGAGCTCCATCTGCTCCTCTGAATACCAAGCTGAGTAAACAACAGCTGAAGTATCAGGAACAGTTACATTAACAGCAATATTGAAGTAGTCCTTAAGCTCGAGATTCTCCTCTACAGAGTACTCAAAAGGTTCCTCTGCCTCAAAGATGTCAGCAGTAGCGAAGTATACATACTTGATATCCTCCTTAACATACTCCTCAGCTGCCTTGCCCTCCTCCTCAGCGAGGATAGCCATTACATACTCAGTGTTAGGAGCAAGCTCGAAGTACTGCATGTAAGAAGCACCGTAGTTCAAAAGCTCGTTGACATCAATACCCTGCTCAACAACATCGGTACCAATCTTGTAGCCGAATTGAGCCCATGCGGGCTGCTGGAAGTAGTTCAGAGCCATTGAGAAGAAGTAATCCTCCATTGTCTCTGCATAACCCCACTCGATGTAACTGTCGATCTGAGCCTTAGCCATAACATTGATCTGGTACTGCTGAGCGCCACGGAGCTTAACATCGAAGTAAACATTGTTGAACTTCTCCTCAGCAACATCAACTGTTACATTGAGCTGCTTGAACTCCTTAAGGATAGCCTCGTCCCACATCTGATCACCAGTGTTCATATCAACGGGAACTGCGAATACCAAGAATGAGTTGCCCTCGTAGTCAAAAGCATCATAAGAGAAGTTGTCAACAAAAGCCTTAACGGTAGTGTTCAAGATATCAATCTCGCAAACACCATCCTCATAGTAAGAAGCCTCGTACATGGTAACACCGTCCTCACCATAGAAGCCACTGTAATAACCGTAGTTAGTATTGAAACCAGCAGCACAATCCTTCCATGCCTCGTTGATGTCGTACTGCAAGTCACCTGAGTAGTCATCAAGAGGCATAACACCTGCGTAGTAGTTGTTGAAGTCGGTCAAAAGTGTAGTCTCACCAGTCCACCAGTCACTGTACTCATAGGTAGATACCAATGAGTTGGTGATGTGGATATTACCCATCTTGTCAACATCCAAAGTGAGCTGAGCAAGGTCAACCTCCAACTTACCTACCTTACAAGCACCAGTAGCGGTGTTGAAGTGTACCTGGATAACGCCACCCTGATCAGCAACGCCAGCCTTAACAAGATCCTTAGAAGGACCATAAACCTTGATGATATAGTCGGTACCACCAGCAGCCAAAACGCCCATGTCGGGAACTACCTCGTCACCACCCTCGGGCTCCTCAGTCTCGGGAGCAAGAGCAACCTCAGCCTTCCAACCGAGAGGCTGGTTCATGATGTTGATGTCAGCAACAGCGTCGTTAACGGTCAAAGCAACCTCCTTAACCTCGCCGGCCTTAACATAAATATGACCACGGTTAGCAAACTCGATAAGCTCAGCCAACATAACATCGAACTGTGAGCCATCAGCCAACTTGAAGGTAACAGTGTTGTCGTCGTTAACTTCAACGCCAGAGAAAATCTGAGCACCTGCAGCAGCAGCTGACAAACCAGACTCAACCCAAGTCTGACCACCATCGATAGAAACCATAATGTTCTCGCCCTCTACCTTGAACTGGGGAGCTACGGGAGCCTCAGGCTGGTAGGGATCATCGCAAACATCGTCGTCCTGGTCGTTGCCATCGTAAACGGGAACCTTCTCGCCGTTAACGAGCAACCACTCCTTGAACTCACCCTTCTCGTAAACTGCGAAGTAAAGAACGCCGTTCTCCTCAGCAATTGAGATGTAGGTGTTAGTGTCAGTGTCAGTATCAACAACTGTGCACTCGGGATAAACGGTGAATGAAGAACCGTCAGAAAGGGTAACCTTGGTAGCGTCACCAACCTTCTCAACGCCGGTTACAACAACCTTACCGTTGATAAGAGCGGTCAAAGCCTCAACCTCCTCGCCCAAACGCTTCTCAAGAGCAGCAACGCGCTCTGTCAACGCTGCGAGATCCTTCTCGACTCTGTCAACACGCTCAACGATAGCTGAGTCATCATAAGAACATGACGCAGCCAATGTCATAGATGCCATAACAACGGCAGCTACAACAGACTTGAAGTTAGCATAAAACTTCTTCATAGTTGAAAGAAAATTTGGTTAATAAATAAGTTAGTTAATTAATTGTGTTTCGTTTTTATGCACTGCCTACGGCAAATCTCTGCAAAAATGGGAGTTGCCACCGTAGACAAACCATAGAATCAAATGCAAATATAAATATAATTTTCTAAAATGAAACTTTTTGAGATTATTTTTTTACATATTTTTTGCATAAAGATTTACTTTATATTGATTAATATGCATGAAATATGGCGCTGGATTAATTAAAATATTATTATTTTCACTACCTTTGTGCCAAATAACTGTCATAAATGAGAAGTCTAAGATACCTATTTGTCGCGCTAATTGTTGCTCTATTTGCGCTGGCCGGGTGCGAGGAGTATGAGTTTAAACTTCCAGAGAACCCCGACAATATCGAGAACCCCGAGGATAACCCCAATGATGGTGACGAGAAGCCAGACCCCGAGCCTGTCAACCCCGATTATCCCGACACATCGTGGGCGGCAGGTGAGTTGGACTGGGTGTTTGATATGTCTGCAGTGCCTGAAATTCGTATCGAGGTGAGCCTCAGCGAGTGGAATACCCTGCTCGAAGCATACGACCGCAACAGCAATACCAACACTTATATCCATTGCGATGCTGAGTTCAAGTCTAAGGGCGAAACGCACAACTTCGCCGATGCCGGCTTGCGCCTTCGTGGCAACACCTCGCGCAAGCGTCCTGAGGGCAACGGTGGCGAAATGCACAAAACCAACAATGCCGACTGGCACCATTGCCACTTTATGCTCAACCTCCGCAAGTTCCAGAAGGACGATGCCCACGAGTTGCACAATGTCCGCAAACTCCATCTCAAGTGGCATAAGGACGACCGCGCCTACTGCCGTGAATTGTATTGCTACGACCTCTTCCGTCGCTTCGGTATCTGGACTGCAGCGTATAGCTCGTATTGCCGCCTTTGGATTCATGTCGAGGGTGACTCCAAGCCTGCATATTATGGTGTCTATGAGATGATTGAGGCCGTCGACGATAAGTATGTCAAGAAGCGTAAAGAGCTCTATGGCGACCATAAACACAACCTCTGGAAGTGCGGCTGGGGCGCTACGCTAAACTACAACGATATCTATAATTGTAGTATTCATTATGACGACGATAGCGAGAACAACTATACATACGAACTTAAGAGTAATATCGAAAATTTCGAGGCTGCAAAGGCTCAGTTGATAGAGTTTACGCGCAACCTCACCCAGCGTACCGGCCAAGATTTCCACGACTGGATAGCCTCGGTATGCGATGTCCGTCTATTGTTGCGCACCTATGCTGTGAATGTCGCTGTCGGCATGTGGGACGACTATTGGAACAATTGCAACAACTTCTATATCTACTTCAATTCGTCGGATAAGAACAGCTACAAATTCTTCTTTATCCCCTACGATTACGATAATACCTTGGGCACCTCGTCGCACTGTGGTGTACAGAGCGATTCGGGCCGTCACGACCCATTGAATTGGGGCGACACAGGGCGTAATCCGTTGATTGGCAAGATACTGCAATACGACGACTACCGCGCGATATATGTCGAGGCGCTTAAGGAGTTGTGCAACCCCGACAACTCTCTCTTCGACTATGATAGCTCTGTTGCGCGCATCCAGCAGTGGCACTCGATGATTGACGATTATGTGGTCAATGACACCGAGGAGGATTGCGAAATAAAGGACAGACCCGCAGGTTGGGGCAACCTCTACGATTACCGTATTCTCGACCCATCGGAGGATTGGAATTTCTTTAAGGTAAAATGTGGAGTAGTAGCAAAGATGTAGTAAAAATTCTCAGTTATGTAATACCCGTATTCTCAGATACTTACCGCCACACGCTAAAAAATTAATAAAAATATTTCGAAATTTATTTGGTGGTTTCGAATCTTTGCCGTACTTTTGTCCCTTGGAGAGGTGGCAGAGTGGTCGATTGCGGCGGTCTTGAAAACCGTTGAGCTGCGAGGCTCCGGGGGTTCGAATCCCTCCCTCTCCG
>JAGBYO010000143.1 GCA_017628735.1 Alistipes sp.
AGGTGTGCTATTATGGAGGGCTGATTGCGTTGTCTCTGTCTTCTTTTTAGACCGTTAGGATTTTAAGACCTTAAGACCTTACGAGGTCGGGTATCATATTGTCCTATCGTCTTATTGTTCCTACTTGTCTTAATCTAAAAACTAACAACTAATAACTCACAAAGGACTGCTCCGCTTGGAACAGCCCTTTGTGTCGTCTTACTTTCTGCCCTCGAAGTAATAGGGGGCGTAGTTCCAGCCACGGCTATCGTAGTAGCGGCGCAAAACCTCCATCTTCTCGCGGATGGTGCTCTCATCACGGCGCTCGGTTGCCCACTGCACCTCCGACATAGCGGCAAGGCGGGGAAGGAGCTGACGCTCAAGCATCTCCATATTCTTCAGATACTCCGACCAGAGGTTGCACTGAACGCCGATGATATGCTTGCGCTCGTCGTTGCTGAGGCCCTCATAAGGATTCCAGCCATATACCTTCTCGAAGGGTGTGTGACCGCCGATAAGCAAGCCCTCGCCCTCGCGACTCTCGGTCTGGTAGAAGTCGAAATAGCAGAACTTCAAAGGTGTCATTACCACATCGTTACCGCGCTTGGCAGCGTAGATGCCACCCTCGGTGCCACGCCACGACATAATCGTTGCGGTAGGTGTTACGCCACCATCGAGAATCTCGTCCCAGCCAATCATCTGGCGACCGTGGGCGTTGAGGAACTTCTCGATGCGTGCCACAAGGTAGCCCTGCAACTGCTCCTCGTTCTCGAGACCTAGCTCCTTCATCTTTGCCTGGCAGTGCTCGCACTCCTTCCAGCGGTCCTTGGGGCACTCGTCGCCACCGATGTGAATCAACTCCGAGGGGAAGAGGTCGATAACCTCCAAGAGGACATTCTCCAAGAAGGTGTAGGTCGTCTCCTTGCCTGCGCACATAACCTCGGGAGTTACACCCCAGCAGGTCCAAACATCTACCTCCTGCTCCTCGCAACCGAGCCAAGGTAGGGCGTGCAACGCAGCCTGTGCGTGACCGGGCATCTCAATCTCGGGAATGATGGTGATATAGCGCTTTGCAGCGTAGTCGATAACCTCGCGGATATCCTCCTTGGTGTAGTAGCCACCGTGGGGTGTGCCGTCCCACGAAATGGGGTTAAGACCGTGGCTCGTAAGTGTCTCCTTACGCATCGAGCCCTTTTCAGTAAGTTCGGGGTAGGCATCAATCTGGATGCGCCAGCCCTGGTCGTCGGTAAGGTGCCAATGCAAGCGGTTAACCTTGTGAGCAGCAAGGATATCGATATAACGCTTTACATCCTCTACGGGGAAGAAGTGACGGCATACATCCATATGCACACCGCGATATTTGAAGTTGGGCTCATCGGCAATAAAGCAGTAGGGTAGGTGGCCATCGGTCTCAACAATCATCTGCTTGAGAGTCTGCAAACCGTAGAATACACCACGCTCCGTACCGCCGATAATCAATACGCCCTCCTCCTCGGAGATGGTCATCTCGTAGCCCTCTTCGGGAACAAAGCGGTCGGTGCGAATCTTGATGCCCGTGCCACGCTTGCCCGTAGCCATAGGCTTCTTAAGGTTGAAATACTCCATCATCTCCTCGGCGAAGATGTCGGCAACCGACCACATATCGTCCCAAACGACAATCTTGGTCTTGCCCGTAACGACAAACTCACCCTCTGTCGCCATATCGATATATGCGGGCTCGGGTACAATGTGCAACTTGCGGGCAGAGGCCTCGCCAATACCCATCAAAGTTGTAGCCATAATGGCAAAAAGGTAGATAAGTTTTCTCATATTCTCGTTTGATTTTAAATTTTCTATCAATCGAACAAAGATAAGAAAAAAAATTGATACCCTGAGGGTGCTGACCAATAATTTGCACAGAAGTTGCACTTATGGGCGAAAACCTTAGAATTATGGCAAACGAAATTTATGAAAGTGAGAGCGCCCAAGTGAAGTATTGGTGGCTCTCGGTATTGGTAGGCATCGCCTCGTTGGTGGTCGGTTTCCTAATCTTGGTAAACCCCATCGAAAGCTATTTTGTGATGGCTATGTGGCTCGGCATCGTGATACTCTTTACGGGCGTTTTCAGCCTTGTCGAAGCCTTCACTTCGCATAGTCGCTATGTTCGCCGAGGCTGGCTCGTTTTAGCCTCGATATGCGATATCATAATCGGTATTGTGTTGATGCTCAACTTCTTGCTCTCGGTGGCAATCATCCCCGTGCTGTTCGGTATTTGGCTTCTCTACCGAGGCTTCGTTACCTTGGCACAAGGTATCACACTACGAAGTTCGGGTGTCCGCGATGCGGGATGGGTTATCTTCTCCTCGGTGGTAGTTATCGCCATCTCCCTCGCGGTGCTTTTCGTGCCCGAAATTATTGGCGTGGCGGCTGTTGTAATCTTCGTAGCCATAGCGCTTATGGCCTACGGCATATCGCGTATATCGCTTGGTTTTAGGCTCGCCACAGTTGACGAAAAGTAGTAGGTATTTCTACTTATTTCGCCCGCATCGTGTGATAATTCTCGCGTGCGGGCGAACATTTTCTTTGAAAAATATCTACCTTTGCAATAATATAGCGATACTCTTCGGGCTTTCCCCAAGCCGAGAGGAGCATCAAAGATTGGAGTTATTAACCAAACAAACAGAATAAGATGGTAGATATTTTTGATCGTTTATCGAAGAATGCCGGCGGCCCTATCGGTCAGTATATGTCGGCTGTTCACGGCTATTTCGCATTCCCCAAGTTGGAGGGCGAGCTTGGTCCCCATATGATTTTCCGTGGCAAGCCCGTGTTGAACTGGAGCCTTAACAACTACCTTGGCTTGGCTAACCATCCTGAGGTACGCGAGGCTGATGCTCAGGGCGGCAAGGACTTCGGTATGGCATACCCTATGGGTGCTCGTATGATGTCGGGTCAGACAAAGTACCACGAGCAGCTTGAGCGTGAGCTCGCTGAATTCGTAGGCAAGGAGGATGCCTTCCTTCTCAACTACGGCTATCAGGGTATGATTTCGATTATCGACTGCTTGCTTACTCCCCGCGATGTTGTGGTCTACGACAAGGAGTGCCACGCTTGTATCATCGACGGTTTGCGTATGCACCCCGGTAAGCGTTTCGTATATGCTCACAACGATGAGGAGTCGTTGCGCCTTCAGCTTAAGCACGCTACCGAGCTTGCTGACCAGCAGAATGGTGGTGTCCTCGTAATCACCGAGGGTGTCTTCGGTATGAAGGGTGACCTCGGCTTCCTCGATGTTATCGTTAAGTGCAAGAAGGACTTCAGCTTCCGTCTCCTCGTTGACGATGCTCACGGCTTCGGTACTATGGGTAAGGGCGGTCGTGGTACTGGCGACCACTTCGGCGTTCAGGACCAGATTGATGTCTTGTTCAACACCTTCGCAAAGTCTATGGCCGGCATCGGCGCATTCGTATCGGGTCCCCGTTGGCTTATCAACCTCTTCCGCTACAATATGCGTTCGCAGCTCTACGCTAAGTCGTTGCCTATGCCTATGGTTATTGGCGCACTTAAGCGTCTCGACCTTATCCGCAAGCACCCCGAGTATCAGGAGAAGCTTTGGGAGATCACCCGCGCACTCCAGAAGGGTCTTACCGAGAATGGCTTCAATATTGGTGTAACCCAGTCACCCGTAACACCTATCTATATGAAGGGTGGTAACGAGGAGGGTACCAACCTTATCGTTGACCTTCGTGAGAACTACGGCTTGTTCTGCTCTATCGTAATCTACCCCGTAATTCCTAAGGGTGAGATTATCCTTCGCGTCATCCCTACCGCTGCTCACACAATGGAGGATGTTGAGTACACCATCAACACCTTCAAGGCAGTTCGTGCGAAGTTCGAGGCTGGCGAGTATATCAAGCCTATTCCGCAGATGGCAGATCCTGACTTCAAGGTAAGATAATTTCTTGTGATAAGGGGTCATTCTCGACCCATCCCATAAGTAAGACCACTCGGGCTGTACTTCTTAGTACTATCCCGAGTGGTCTTCTTTTGCGATGAGCCAAGCCTAACCCCTTCTGACAAGAAATTGGGTAGTGCTGGTAGGAAGGTAGTAGTCAACGACCATTAAGACCTAAAGACTTTAAGATTTATTCTTATCGTCATATCGTCTTAAAAATTCTCTCTGCTCTTTCCTCTTTGAACTTTGCACTTCTCTATCTCACCAGCTCCTCGATGGCTCGTCTGCCCTCGTCTCCAAGTGATAGCGAGAAGTCGTTGACAAACAGAGCGATATGCTTCTCTATTACATCATCTTCCAACTCTTGGGCATGGTCTTTAATAAAGTCGCGTGAGGCCTTAGGGTGTGCAAAGGCGTATGCGATACTCTCGCGAAGTAGCGCCTCGAAGGCTCGGATTTGCTCCTTGCCAAGAGTCTTGCGGGCGGTGATTATGCCCAAGGGCAGGGGCAAAGATGTCTGGCGCTCCCACTCTATGCCGAGGTCGGCAACAAGTTCGAGGTTGCGCCTCTCGTAGACAAACCTACCCTCGTGGATAAGTGCGCCACCATCATACTCGCCACTCTCGACAGCCTCGGCAATCTCGGAAAATAGGCGCGGTGTGCGCTCCTCAATCGCGGGATAGAGTCTGCGCACCAAGGCATTTGCCGTGGTGTGCTCGCCAGGTACGGCGATATGTCGAAGTGGGGTAGTCTCGCCCTTACGGCGCACCATAAGAGGCCCGTTGCCACGACCAAGGGCAGCACCGCTATCCAAAACTTCGTAGTTTTGCTCAATAGCGGGAAGCACCGCAGCGCTACACTTCGTAATATCGTAGCGGTGGTCGATGGCGGCAGCATTAAGTTGCTCGATATCAAGGTACTCGACATCGAACTGCATACCACGACAGTCGATGCGCTGGTTGATTATCGCATCGAACATAAAGGTGTCGTTGGGGCAGGGCGATATGGCAAGTCGTAGTGGCTTACTCATTGCTCTCGCTTACTTCCGAAATCTGTTTCTTTGTTTTACGACCGCCAAAGCGACCAAGCAACCAGCCTGAGAGGAATACAAGGGCGAAGATTGCAAACCATCCAAGACCCAAGAGCACCTGGTTCTTGAAGTAGTACCATACAAGGCCAATGCTTGTTACTGCAACGGCAATAACAAGAATGTAAATCAAAATTTTACGAGCCATATTATTTATAATATAAGTGTTGGAGTGTTGCGGCAAGGCTCTCGGTAGCCTCCTCGATATGCCACTTCGAAGTATCGTCGCCCACATAGTTTGACACCGAGCGAATCTCGGTGGCGCTGAACGACAGCTCCTCGGCGAGGGCAAAGAGTGCTGCACCCTCCATATTCTCAATATCTCTGCCATCTGCCATAGCGCCACTGCGGTGTACGCTATTCGATGTTACTCGACGGAGCGATGTTCGGGGCGTTGTGCGGTAGACCGTGCGGAAGCGCTCGGGAAGCTCCACGCAGCACTCCTCGACAACCTCGACAACCTCTCCCAATGCCAACTCCTCGCTGTATGCCCCCGAAATACCCGACAGCACAATCTCTCTGCCGTCGAGCCTATGCTCGCGGTAGAGGCGCGCAAGGGTGGCTGCCGTAGCCGTCAAACCTACGCCCGAGACGACAACCTCGGCATCGGGGCAGAGCCTAACGAATGGCTCTGCCTCAATCCGAGTAGGGAACATAAAGAGTGGCACCATTTGTCGGGGGTGTTATACGATACCCTCAACATTGCCATCCTCTGCCAAGCGGATATTGCCTGCCTGAGGTGTCTTGCTAAGACCGGGCATACGCATAATATCGCCAGCCAAAGCGACAACGAAGCCCGAACCTGCGTTGAGCTCGATATCCTTGATGTTAATCTCGAAGCCCTCAACCGAGCCATAACGCTTGGCATCTGCTGAGAACGAGAACTGTGTCTTGGCGATACATACGGGCAAGTTACCCATACCCCACTTCTCGAGGAGGGCAATCTCCTTCTGGGCACGAGGACCAAAGACTACAGAGCCAGCGCCGTAGATATTCTTTGCCACCTTCGTAATCTTATCCTTGATGCTATCCTCCAAGTCGTAAGCGTAGTTGATAGGCTGCGAGGGCTGAGTCTCGATAAGCTCAACAGCTGCCTGTGCAAGCTCTGCTGCACCTGCGCCACCCTCGGCGTAGGCGTTGTTGATTACGCAACGCACACCAAGCTCCTGGCAGTGCTCCATAACCATCGCAATCTCATCGTCGGTATCGCTGGCAAAGCGGTTGAAGCATACAAGCACGGTCTGACCAAACTTCTTGAGGTTTGCCACATGGCGGTCGAGGTTAGCAAAGCCCTGCTTCAAGCCCTCGGCGTTGGGCAACTTAATCTCGGTCTCGGGCACGCCACCGTGCATCTTGAGTGCAAGCGTCGAGGCTACCAAGACGGTAAGGTCGGGCTTAAGACCAGCCTGACGGCACTTGATGTCGAGGAACTTCTCTGCACCGAGGTCTGCACCGAAACCTGCCTCGGTAACGGTATAGTCTGCCCAAGTCATCGCCATACGGGTGGCAATCACTGAGTTACAGCCGTGAGCGATATTTGCGAAAGGACCACCGTGAATAATTACGGGGTTATGCTCCGTGGTCTGCACAAGGTTGGGGTTGATGGCATCTTTCAAAAGAGCCACAACAGCACCCGTTACGCCAAGGTCATTAACCGTGAACGGAGTGTCGTCGTAGCGCACACCAAGCACGATGCGACCGATACGAGCGTAGAGGTCGTCGACATTGCGAGCAAGGCACAAGATTGCCATAATCTCCGATGCAGGGGTGATGTCGAAGCCTGTCTCTGTGGGGATGCCGTTTGCCGAGCCACCCAAGCCAGAAACGATGTTACGCAACGAGCGGTCGTTCATATCGAGCACACGGCGCCACATAACCTTCTTCAAGCCCACCTGCTTTGAGCGGTTGTGGTATAGGTAGTTGTCGAGCAACGCTGCGATAAGGTTGTTTGCCGAGGTGATAGCGTGGAAATCACCCGTAAAGTGGAGGTTGATATCCTCCGAGGGCAACACCTGAGCATAGCCACCACCCGTAGCACCACCCTTCATACCGAAGCAAGGGCCGAGTGAGGGCTCACGCAAGGCGATAATCGCCTTCTTGCCGATATGGTTAAGACCCATACCGAGGCCGATGCTAACGGTGGTCTTACCTACACCAGCCTTTGTTGCGGTGATAGCCGTAACAAGGATAAGGTGGTTCTTGGCAACCTTCTTCTCATCAATCAATTTGTAAGGCACCTTAGCAATGTACTTGCCGTAATTAAATACCTCATCATCGGGAAAGCCGACCTGAGCGGCTACCTCACGAATATTCTTAAGCGTTGTCTCTCTTGCGATTTCAATATCTGTTTTCATCTCTCTTTGTTTTTATTGTTATTATTCTGTGGCAAAGATATATAAAAAAAAGATATTTAGTCTCAAAATTTTATAATATGTTTTTATATCTATATAGGAGTCTCTTATATATTGGTAAATGCACTTTTCTCTGTCGGGAACCTATATTCTGTTAGCCTTAATATATAATGTATCCTTTAGAATAGGGCATGCCACCAAACATTGGTTACACATGCCCTACATTTATCAATAATCGTTTTTCAGAACTACTCCTTACCTACAACGGCCTCAAGCTCCTCGACGGTGAGGGGCAAGAGCTTGTCGCCAATAAAGCGGCTGCCGCTCTCGGTAACCAATACATCGTCCTCGATGCGGATACCACCGAAAGTGCGGAATGCGTCGAGTGCTGCGTAGTCTACGATACCCTCGAACTTGCCCTCCGAACGCATCTTGTCGATAAGTGCGGGGATAAAGTAGATGCCGGGCTCGTCAGACATAACGGTGCCAGGCTCAACACGCCAAGTAGCACGGTGTACGCAGGTTGCCGACTTCTGGGCACGCTCCAAGACTGTTGAGAAGTCGAACGAGCGCTCGCCGATATTCTCGCAGTCGTGAACATCCATACCCATACCGTGACCCAAGCCGTGGGGCATAAAGAGGTACATAGCACCTGCCTCAACAGCCACCTCGGGGGTAGACTTGATAAGGCCGAGGCCCTTAAGACCATCTGCCAACGACATATAGGCAGCCTTGTGAATCTCTGGGTACATAGTGCCAGGCTTAATCATATCCTTAACCTCGCCGTGGGCACGCAATACTACATTGTAGACATCGCGCTGCAAGTCGCTAAACTTACCATTTACGGGGTAGGTACGAGTGTGGTCTGAGCAGTAGCCCTCAACCGACTCGCCACCGCCATCTACCAAGAGCAGACGACCTGACTCCAAGACGCCATCGTGGTTGTGGTTGTGCAAAATCTCGCCGTGCTGTGTAACGATTGTGGGGAACGATACACCCTGACCGTACGACTTGGCGATGCCCTCAACACGACCAGCAATCTCACGCTCAACAACGCCGGGGCGACACATACGCATAGCGGTCATATGCATCTGGTAGCCAATCTTGAAGGCACGCTCCAAAGCCTCGATCTCCTCTGCCGACTTCTTCTCGCGCATTTCGGCTACGGCAAACATCAAGTCCAAAGACTTGCGCTCGTGGAGCATATCAAGACGAATGCCAAGCATATCGGCAACCGAAATCTTGAGTTCGGCACGATAGGGAGGCAAGTAGTGCACAGGGCGATTCTGCTCGATAGCCTTGCGCAAGATAGCGCGGATATCGTTGAGAGGGTAGCTCTTTTCCACGCCTACCTCGGCTGCCTGGTCGGCGATGGTGGGCATAGGACCAGTCCAGATGATATCCTCGACGGTGAAGTCATCGCCAAAGAGCATAGCCTCACCCGACTCGGCATCCAAAAGACCGATGAGCGAGGGAACATCCAAACCGAAGTAGTAACGGAAGGTTGAGTCCTGACGATAGTAATAGGTGTTGTTGGGGTAGTTGTTGGGTACCTCGGGGTTGCCAGGAAGGAGGATAAGACCCTTGCCTACTCGGCGACACAACTCGGCACGACGACCAATGTAAGTCTCTTTGCTGAACATAGTTTTATAGTTTTAAGTTATTAAATATCATTTAGTTATATTAGGTTTCTACTCTTTTCCAAGTATCACAATATGTGGGTTCTGCTTCGGGTCGAGCCACTCAACGAGTCGCTTAACATCCCCCTCGGCCATCACCACACACCCCGCCGTAGGCTTGCCCTCGGCTCGCCAAGCGTGAATAAATATTGCGCTGCCAGCACCCTTGACCACAGGGTCGGTGTTGTACTCTATGGCGACGATATAGCGAAATTGCGTGTTGCGCCTCTCCCACAATCTGTCGCCTTTGGTCTCGGGCAACGGGTCGCGAACAAGGGTGTTGTAGTCGGCACTCTCCGCATCCTCCACCCACATATCGTTTTCGTCGTACTGCTCCATTGGGAATGCGCTCTCGAAATCCTTCGCATAGCACAAACCGCGTCGCAATGCCCATACTCCCTCAGGACTCTTGCCATCGCCCTCGCGCTTTGCTGTTGGCTCTACCGTACCGCCATAGCCGATGGTGCAGCGGGCAAAGAACTCTCGTTGTTCGCTCTCATCATTGTAGCTCACAAGCTCTGCAATGTAGCCCTCTTTATCTGGACTAACGAAAAATGCCTGATTGCACTCCTTGGGTAATGTATATCCGCCAAATGTTCGCTCCTGCGCCATAACACCTACGGCACAGAACAATGCGAACAATATGGATAACGCCCTTATCATAAGAGAATTATCTTGCTACCTCCTTGTAGACCTTATCGCCTCGGCGTACCTCCTGCTCGGTTTTGAGCGAGATATAGTCGCCCTGCTTGGCACTCTCCGCAGGTTTCTCGTTGAGCATAATGCCCAATGCCTTCTGCTCCACTACGCCAGTCTTCTCGCCCATAAAGAGTAGGTCGTCGCCCTCCTTCACCTCGCAAGCCTCGACCAAGACCTCGGCAACGCCAATGCGCTTGAAATAGTTTGTAACCTTGCCCATATAGACCTTCTTGAGGGTTGCCGACGAGCCGTAGTGCTGGCTATGCTCGACCATAGTCTTGGCAGCGTAGTAGCCACCCCAGAAGTCGCGGTTAAAGACAGTGCGTAGGCGCTCCTTGAGAGGTGCTACACTCTCTGCCGTGAACTCGCCACGCTCCAAGAGGTTGAGTGCCTCGTTGTAGCACTCCACAACACGCTTTACATACTCGCCACCACGGGCACGACCCTCGATTTTGAGCACCGTAACACCCGCCTCGATAAACCTATCGAGGAAGTCGATGGTGCAGAGGTCCTTGGGCGAGAGTACATACTGTCCGTCGATATCCAACTGCTGGCCAGTATCCTTATCCGTGATGGTATATTTACGACGGCATATCTGGCGGCAAGCACCCCTATTTGCCGAGTTGTGCGACTCGTGCTCCGAGAGGTAGCACTTGCCCGACATCGACATACACATAGCACCGTGGGCAAACATCTCGATTTTGAGCAACTCGCCACGAGGACCACGGATATCCTGCTCTACAATCTGCTGTGAGATATAGCCAATCTGCTCCAACGACAACTCACGCGCCAAAACCACCACATCTGCCCACTGCGCAAAGAACTTTGCTGCCTCGATATTCGAGATATTGCTCTGGGTCGAGATATGCACCTCGATGCCCACCTTGCGGGCATAGAGGATGGCGGCAAGGTCGGTGGCGATGATAGCATCGATGCCCTCTGCCTTGGCACGGTCGATAATGCGGCGCATAACCTCCATCTCCGTGTCGTAAATCACGATGTTCACCGTAAGGTAGGTCTTGACACCTGCGGCGTGTGCCGTGCGGACAATCTCGGCAAGGTCGTCGAGCGTAAAGTTCACCGACGAGGCAGCACGCATATTGAGCTGTTCGACACCGAAATATACCGAGTTGGCACCGGCGGCAATAGCAGCATTGAGCGCCTCGTAAGAGCCTACGGGCGCCATAATCTCTATATCACTTCTTCTAATCATTCTCGTTACTTTTTACGACCAATAAGGTTGCGGGCAAACTCCGCCAAATGTACCGTGCGCTCGGCACCAATAGAGAGGCTGTCGAGGATGCCCAAGGCACGCTCAAAGCGCTGGTCTATCTGCTGCTCGGTGGCACGCTTAACCTCCAACTTATCGTAGAGGGCCTTCACGGTGGCAATCTTCTCCGTATCGCTCAACTTGCTGTTGAGGTGTGTTGTGCGCAATACCTCGCGCTCCTCCTCCGTGGCACGGCTCATAGCCTGCACCATAAGGTAGGTCTGCTTGCCCTCGAGGATATCGCCACCAATCTTCTTGCCAAGGGCCTCATCGCCGTAGCTGTCTAAGAGGTCGTCTTGGAGCTGGAATGCCAAGCCCAGTTCGGTAGCGAAGCGGTAGAGGAGCTTGATGTCGGCATCCGAAGCACCTGCAATCGTAGCACCAATCATCGCCGAGCCCGAGAGCAGTGCCGATGTCTTGCGCTCAATCATCTGGATGTATTCCACCACCATAACCTTCTTCTGACTCTCGAAGTCCATATCGTACTGCTGACCCTCGCATACCTCCAACGCCATATCGTTGAAGATGCGCATCACGCGCTGAAGCTTCGTGGGGTTAAGCTCGGTAAGGAGCTTGTAGGCGGTGATAAGCATAGCATCACCCGAGAGAATAGCAACATTCTCGCCCCACTTCGCAAATACCGAGGGCTTGCCACGGCGCATATCGGCATTATCCATAATGTCGTCGTGCAGAAGCGTGAAGTTGTGGAATACCTCGACAGCCATAGCTGCGGTCATCGCCTCGTCGACACTACCGCCAAAGGCCTCGGTGCTGAGCAATAGCAACACGGGGCGTAGGCGCTTGCCACCACCCGACATAGAGTAGATGATAGGGGCATAGAGCAACTCGGGCTCCTCGGGGGTGCGGAGCTGGCGCAACGACTGCTCGAAAAGTTCCAATATTTGGGCGTTGTTATACATATCGCAAAAATTTTAAGTGTGGATATAGGATAATAAAAATCCTATACATCTAAATTATGCACCAAAAATAGTAAATTTTTTGCAGAGATTAAAATAATTTTGGTAACTTTGACCAATTAAATTTTAAAAACCTTAGCACTATGATGAAAAAATATGCGATGGGTATCGACATCGGCGGTACCAACACAGCTTTTGGCCTTGTTGACGAGGATGGTAATGTTGTTGCTGAAAGCAAAATCTCTACCGACAAGTTCCGCTATTTCGACGACTATAAACCCTATATCGAGACTCTGGCTAATGCTCTTAAGGAGCTTATCGCAGGACAGCCCGAGTGCGAGCTTATTGGCGTGGGCGTAGGTGCTCCCAACGCTAATATCCACACTGGTCGTATCGAGACCCCCGCAAACCTCTGGAAGTTCGAGGACCCCGCAGACCCTCGCCCCAACTCTATTCGTATCTTCAACTTTACCGATGACCTTAGCCGTGCATTGGGTGGCGCAAAGGTTATGGTAACCAACGATGCTAACGCTGCCGCTATCGGTGAGATGGTCTTTGGCAATGCTCGTGGTATGAAGGATTTCGCGATGATTACCCTCGGCACAGGCCTTGGCTCGGGCATCGTTTGCAACGGTGAGATGGTCTATGGCCACGATGGCTTTGCAGGAGAATATGGTCATATTGCTGCCGACTCTCGCGAGACTGGCCGCCAGTGCGGTTGCGGTCGTAAGGGCTGCTTGGAGGCATATGTTTCGGCTACCGGTATCAAGCGTACAGCTTTCGAGCTTATGGCTACTATGACCTGCGATAGCGAGCTTCGTTCGGTGCCCTACGATAAGTTCGAGGCAAAGATGCTTTCGGATGCTGCGGCAAAGAACGATCCTATTGCTCTTGAGGCATTTGAGCGTACTGGCAAGGTGCTCGGCTTGGCACTCGCTGACCTCACCGCAACCACCTCTCCCGAGGCCATTATCCTCTTCGGTGGCTTGGCTAATGCTGGCGACTACATTATGCGCCCCACCTATAAGTATATGGAGGAGAACCAGCTCACCGTATTCAAGGGTAAGGTGAAGCTTATGATGAGTGGTATTCAGGATAAGAATGTGGCTATTTTGGGTGGCGCCGCCTTGATTTGGAAGCAGCATCTTGAGGCTGTCATCGAAAACTATTAATTTCTTGTGATAAGGGGTCATCTGCGACCTCTCAATCATTGCCCTGAATGGAATGTACATCAAGTACTATCCATCCAGGGCAATTTTTTTATCGAGGCCACAGCTAACCCCTTCTGACAAGAAATTGGTCGTGGTGGCTGGAAGGTAGAAATCAAAGACGATAAGACCATTAGGACATTAAGACCTTAGGATTATTTTTCCTATCGTCTTATCGTCTTACTTGTCCTATCATCTTAATAACTCTCTTTGCCCTTTGCTCTTTGCTCTTTGCCCTTTGCTCTTTCCTGCTTTAAATCCGCCCCTCCCGAAACATTTTCTCTCGAAAAAATTTGCTTTTCGGTGGGGGATTTCGTAACTTTGTTGAGTTTTAGGCGCGTATGCGCTCGCTTCGCTACGCGGGCGAGAGGGGGCGTAGGCGCGCGATGAACCTTTCGAAACAAAGATAAGATTTTATATATCACACACTTAAAACTTTTAAACTCTAAACAATTATGGCTAATACCAAAGAAAAGTTGTTCACGGAGTTCCCACCGGTATCGACCGAGCAGTGGGAGGCCGTCATCACAACTGACCTTAAGGGCGCTGACTATGAGCGCAAGTTGGTATGGAAGACCGGTGAGGGATTCAATGTTCGTCCCTATTACCGCGCTGAGAACCTCGCAGAGGTTGAGTATCTCGGTGCTGAGGCCGGTGAGTTCCCCTTTGTACGCGGTGTGTCGAAAGACAACACTTGGCGTGTACACCAGACCATCTCGGTAGAGTGCGCTAAGGCGGCTAACGAGGAGGCCTTGAAGCTTCTCAACTCGGGTGTTGACTCACTCGGTTTCTGTTTCTGCAAGGCTTGTGCTTGCGATGTAGATGTTGATGCCCTCTTGAAGGATATCGTTCCTACCGCCGTTGAGCTTACCTTCTGTGGCTCGAATGTAGCAGCTCTTGCTAAGCTTGCTGAGAAGGTTTTGGCAAAGTATGCCGATGTAGCTAAGGATGAGCTTCGTCTCAACTTCTGCATCGACCCCATCATCAAGAACCTCTCGGTAGAGGGTGACTTCTGCTGTGGCACTGGCGACGAGTGCTTCGACACTATCGCGAAGTTGGTGAAGGCTACCGCTGACTACAAGCGTGTTCGCGTAGTCAATGTATCGGGTGCTACCTTCTCTAACGCAGGTTCAACCATCGTCGAGGAGCTCGCATTCACCTTGTCTGCTGCTCACGACTACCTCTGCAAGCTTATGGAGCGTGGTCTTACTATCGACGAGGTAGCTCGCAAGATTCGCTTCACATTTGCCGTTACCTCGAACTACTTCCTCGAGATGGCAAAGTTCCGTGCAGCGCGTATGTTGTGGGCTAACATCGTAAAGGCTTACAACCCTGAGAAGAACTGCGCTTGCAAGATGTTTGCTCACGCCGTTACCTCTACTTGGAATCAGACCGTTTACGATCCCTATGTAAATATGTTGCGTGGCACTACCGAGGCTATGTCAGCAGCTATCGCTGGCGTACACTCGTTGGAGGTATTGCCCTTCGACTACGCCTTTGAGGCTCCCACCGAGTTCTCGAAGCGCATCGCTCGCAACTCTCAGCTCTTGTTGAAGAAGGAGTCGCACTTCGATCAGGTTATCGACCCCGCAGGTGGTTCGTACTACATCGAGTCGCTCACCAAGAGCATCGCTTCAGAGGCTTGGGCATTGTTCCGCGAGCTCGAGGAGAAGGGTGGCTACATTGCTGCTTTCCGCGAGGGCTTCGTAGTAGAGCGTGTTAAGGCTTCTGCTGCTGCTAAGGATAAGAGCATCGCTACTCGCCGTCTTATCCTCTTGGGTGCTAACCAGTATCCTAACTTTACGGAGGTTGCTGATGAGGCTATCTGCGAGTGCAAGGTTACTCGTGAGGCTTCGGAGGGCAACAAGCTTGTTCCCTACCGTGGTGCTATGGCATTCGAGGCTATGCGTATGAAGGTTGACCGTTCGGGCAAGGCTCCCAAGGCCTTTATGCTCACTTGCGGCACCTTGGGTATGGCTCGTGCTCGTGCTCAGTTCTCTTGCAACTTCTTCGCTTGCGCTGGTATCCGCGTTGAGGATAACACCTTCTTCAAGTCTGTTGAGGAGGGCGTTGAGGCAGCTTTGGCATCTAAGGCCGAGATCGTTGTTGTCTGCGCATCGGATGACGACTACGCAACAGTTGCTCCTCGCGTTAAGGAGCTCTTGGGCGACAAGGCTATCTTGGTTGTTGCTGGCGCTCCCGCTTGCGCTGCAGAGCTTGAGGCTCAGGGCATCACTAACTTTATCAATGTAAAGAGCAATGTCCTCGAGACTTTGAAGGATTACTTAAAGAAGTTGGGCATCTAATCAATTGTAACTATGAGAGCAAAATTTTCAGATTTAGCATATAAGGCTGCAGCCACCGAGTGCTGTGCCAAGACCGCCGCTCCCAAGGAGGATTGGTTGACTGCCGAGCGCATCCCCGTTAAGGAGAACTACACAGCAGCCGACCTTGAGGGTATGGAGCACCTCAACTATGCAGCAGGTATCGCTCCCTTCCTTCGCGGTCCCTACTCAACAATGTATGTAATGCGTCCTTGGACTATCCGTCAGTATGCAGGTTTCTCTACTGCCGAGGAGTCTAACGCATTCTACCGTCGTAACCTCGCTGCAGGTCAGAAGGGTTTGTCGGTAGCTTTCGACCTTGCAACACACCGTGGCTACGATGCTGACCATCCCCGTGTAGTGGGTGATGTTGGTAAGGCCGGTGTATCTATCTGCTCGGTTGAGGATATGAAGGTGTTGTTCAACGGTATTCCGTTGGATCAGATGTCTGTATCTATGACTATGAACGGTGCTGTGCTTCCTATCTTGGCTTTCTACATCGTTGCAGGTTTGGAGCAGGGCTGTACCCTCGACCAGTTGGCAGGTACTATCCAGAACGATATCCTCAAGGAGTTCATGGTGCGTAACACCTATATCTACCCACCTGAGTTCTCAATGAAGATTATCGCCGATATCTTTGAGTACACCTCGAAGAATATGCCTAAGTTCAACTCGATCTCTATCTCGGGTTACCACATGCAGGAGGCTGGTGCTACTGCCGACATCGAGTTGGCTTACACCTTGGCTGACGGTCTTGAGTACTTGCGTGCAGGTATCAACGCAGGTATGTCTATCGACGCCTTCGCTCCCCGCTTGTCGTTCTTCTGGGCTATCGGTATGAACCACTTTATGGAGATTGCCAAGATGCGTGCTGCGCGTCTGTTGTGGGCTAAGATTGTTAAGCAGTTCGAGCCTAAGAATTCTAAGTCTTTGGCATTGCGTACTCACTCGCAGACCTCTGGTTGGTCGCTTACCGAGCAGGATCCATTCAACAATGTTGCTCGTACCGCTATCGAGGCTATGGGCGCTGCTTTGGGTCACACTCAGTCGTTGCATACCAACGCTTTGGACGAGGCTATCGCACTTCCCACCGACTTCTCGGCTCGTATTGCACGTAATACACAAATCTATATCCAAGAAGAGACTTATATCACCAAAGAAATCGACCCATGGGCAGGTTCTTACTATGTAGAGTGGTTGACCAACGAGCTGGCTCACAAAGCATGGGGCCACATCCAAGAGATCGAAAAACTTGGCGGTATGGCCAAGGCTATCGAGACAGGTATTCCCAAACTCCGCATCGAAGAGGCTGCCGCACGTACACAAGCTCGCATCGACTCGGGCAAACAAACTATCGTGGGTGTAAACAAATACCGTCTTGCCAAGGAAGCTCCCATCGATATTCTCGAAATCGACAACACAGCCGTACGCGAATCGCAAGTGGCTCGTCTCGTCGACTTGAAAGGCAAACGCGACGAGGCTGCTGTACAAGCCGCTCTCGAGGCCATCACCAAGTGTGTAGAAACCAAAGAAGGTAACTTGCTCGACCTCGCAGTGAAAGCTGCCCATGTGCGTGCTACATTGGGCGAAATCTCTGACGCTTGCGAGAAGATTGCAGGTCGCTATAAAGCAGTAATCAGAACTATTTCAGGCGTGTATTCTTCAGAAAACAAACAAAGCGACGACTTCAAGAAAGCAACCGAGCTTTGCGAGAAGTTTGCAAAACGCGAAGGTCGTCAACCTCGCATTATGATTGCCAAGATGGGTCAAGACGGTCACGACCGTGGTGCCAAAGTTTGTGCTACCGGTTATGCCGACTGTGGTTTTGATGTGGATATGGGACCCTTGTTCCAAACTCCCGCCGAGGCTGCCCGTCAAGCAGTTGAAAACGATGTCCATGTATTGGGCGTATCGTCTCTCGCTGCCGGTCACAAAACTCTTGTTCCCCAAGTTATTGAGGAGTTGAAGAAATTGGGCCGCGAAGACATCATCGTTATTGCCGGTGGTGTAATTCCCGCACAAGACTACGA
>JAGBYO010000144.1 GCA_017628735.1 Alistipes sp.
GAAATCTCAAGAATACCGATACCAGTGCCGTCGAAATCGCGGATAGCCTCGATAGCAGCCTCAACAGCCTGCTTTGGGAGTACGCAAGGACCTGCGTTGAAATTGTGTTTCATAAGTTTTAAGTGTTTTTTAAGTTTGTATAAAAGTTAACTATTTGTGTTTGTTTGCAATTTTCTTCGCTAAGATGCAAGGTGCACAGCCAAATAGCATCGACACATCAACCACGCACCCATATATAGTCACACAAAGATAAACAATTTTTGCGACTTTCAAAAATAAAACTACTAAATTTTCACTTAGTCGGGCGGAATATCGTGCTTTTTGCTACACCGATTTAAAAGCAGAAGCCCCAACCACCCATTTTGGGCATTGAGGCTTCGTAAGATTATAGACGACGAGCGCCATCAGAGATTACCACCTGATAGACCTTGGGTTCGTGTCCGTACTTCTCCGCAAAGCGCTTCTTCGCCGTTGCGATAAAGCTATCGTAGCGCTCAGACTTGACAAGGTTGATGGTGCAGCCACCAAAGCCACCACCCATAATGCGTGAGCCAGCAACGCCACACTCCTCGGCAACCGTAGCCAAGAAGTCGAGCTCCTCGCACGATACCTCATAATCCTTAGACATACCCCAGTGGGTCTCATACATACGCTTGCCCACCGTCTCGTAGTCGTCGCGCTTCAATGCCTCGCAGACATCCAACACGCGCTGCTCCTCGCCGATAACATAGCGAGCTCTCTTGTAATCTTCATCCGAGATTTCGCCCTTGATAGCGTCGAGCTGTGCCATAGTAGCGCCACGCAAGAACTCCTGACCGAGCTTGGCGGCTACCCTCTCGCACGATGCACGGCGGTCGTTGTAGGGCGAACCCACCAACTCGTGCTTAACAACTGAGTCGAGCAACACTACCTTATAGCCGTGCTTCTCGGGGTCGAAGGGGAAGTACTCAAACTCCATAGAGCGACAATCGAGGCGCATAAGGTGACCTGCCTTGCCGAATACCGATGCGAACTGGTCCATAATACCGCACTTAACACCGCAGTAGTTATGCTCAGTCGACTGGCCGATACGCGCCAACTCGAAGCGGTCGATGCCGAGGTTGAAGAGGTCGTTCAGCGCATTGGCAAATGTAGACTCCAAGGCTGCCGACGATGACATACCTGCACCGAGGGGCACATCACCTGCAAAGGCTGTATCGAAGCCCGCGATTTTGCCACCACGCTTCTGAATCTCACGGCATACACCGAAGATATATCTCGCCCAACTTGCCTTGGGAGCATCCTCCTCGTTAAGACCAAACTCGGCATAGTCGTCGAGGTCTACCGAGTAGGCACGCACCTTCGCCGTGCCGTTGAGCTTAATCTCTGCCACCATACCCTTGTCGATAGCGCCAGGGAATACAAAACCGCCGTTGTAGTCGGTATGCTCGCCGATAAGGTTGATACGACCAGGCGAGGTAAAGAGCTCACCCTTGGTTGCGAATTTCTCAAAGAATTTTTGGTTAATGAGTTCTACATTCATAATATTGCGTATAGTTTTGATTTCGTTTTATCCTTACAAAGTTAGAGATTTTATTCGGGTTTTGCAACAACCTTTGCGATAATTTTCTATCTTTGCACTATGGAACGCAGAGATAAAGTATTTGCTTGGCTCACGGAGCACGGCATAGAGTACTCGTGGTACGAACACCCCGAGGCACCCACAATTGAGATAGCACGCCAGTATTGGCATAAGGATGGTTCGAAGCACTGCAAGAACCTATTTTTCCGCAACCACAAGGGCAACCGCCACTATTTGGTTGTTTTCGACTCGGAGCAGTCGATGGCAATTCACGACTTGGAGCATATCTTGCACCAGGGTAAGCTCTCGTTTGCCTCGCCCGAAAGAATGCAGAAGTGGCTCGGTCTGATGCCTGGCTCGGTATCGCCCTTTGGTCTTATTAACGACGAGGAGAACCATGTACACCTCTTCCTCGACGAGACACTCCAGCAGCAAGAGTCGCTCAGTTTTCACCCCAACGACAACCGATTTACGGTGGTAATCAGCCGTAAGGAGTTCGAGAAGTATCTCGAAATGGTGGGTAACTCGTATGAGTATATTAAGTTGTATTAGGCAAAGATAGAGAGCAGGCGTTTCGCCTGCGGGCTATGCCCCAAGGGGTCTGAGTGGTCTGAGTGGTAAAAGGGGTGGTAAAGTTAGCAAGAGCCTTAATAGCCTTACCCACCTCAAGGTTAGCTCCCACGCTCTATCTCCCCTTGTGCCACTCGTGCCACTTGTACCCCTCAGCATTAGCTGGCGCTCCAACGGAGTGCAACCCACCACCCTCCTACACCCCACAAAAAAACTCCCCAAAGGATAAGCCCTTGGGGAATTATTTTTGGAATGGGTCGAAAACGGCCCTTTATCGCCAGAAACTACTTCTTCTCCTTCAAGAGGTCGCGAATCTCGGCCAACAAAACCTCCTCCTTCGAAGGCTCGGGTTCGGGTGCAGGTGCGGGCTCGGGAGCGGGTGCCTCTTCCTCCTTCTTGCGAAGGTTCGAAAGCTTGTTGATAAGCTTAATCATCACAAATACGCTGAGCGCAATGATAAGGAAGTCAACAACCTGCTGAATGAAAGCACCATACTTCCAAACAACCTCGGCAACAGCAGGAGCAGTCTCGGTAGCCTCGACGCCCTTCTGGAGAACAACGCTAAGGTCCTTGAAATCAACACCACCCATCAACACACCGATAGGAGGCATAATGATATCATTAACCAACGAGGTAACAATCTTACCGAAAGCACCGCCGATGATAACACCGACAGCCATATCTACGACATTACCCTTCATTGCGAACTCCTTGAACTCTTTCAAAAATCCCATAATCTCAGTTATTTAAGTGTTATTTAATTGTTTGCTAAACGCAAATTTACAAATATTTTCCGAAACTTCAAAATTTTATTCCAAAAAGGGCATACAAAAGAGGAGTCATAGACCGAAATCTAAGACTCCTCTACCCCACTTTTAGAGGGCACTTTTACTTAACTATGCAATGGTTAAAGGGTGTTTTAGTTTGTCGTAACGGCCTCCTCCTCGATGACAATATTCCAGTCGAAGAGGTCGGCAGCACACTGCTCCTGCAAGGCTGTCAGTTGGGAGTTGGCATTGTCGTTGACCACGGCGTTGAAGAATGCCGTAGTCGAGGGATAGTTGTTGCGCACCTTGCGGGCAAAGCACTCATAGAATGCTCGCTGTGCCTGATGGTCGAGATTGGCAGGGAGAATACCCTCCGAAACCAACCACGGATAGGGGTAGATATTGCGCATATTATGGGCATCGGCATTGAGGCGTTTGACGATTGTCGACACCACATAGACCTCCACCGTATCGCCCTTCGAGGGTAGCTCCACGAAGGTGGTATAGACGGGATAATCGACCTCGATATAGCCCACTACATCGTCGGCAAACTCCTCAAACTCCAACTCGGCAAGGTTGTCGAGATAGGCCATATCGCGATAGGCTCTCACCTCCTCGCGTACCGCACGGCGCTCACGGTCGTTCCACTCTCTTGTCTTTGTCTTGCAACCTGTGACGGTGACCATCACCGCCACAAGCACTAACGAAAGTAAAAATCTTTTCATATCCTGTTATTTTTGGTTTTCGCTATCCTCTGCAACTCTTGTGCCACTCGGCTGTTTTCGGTCAAATAACGATGTCACATAGACCGTAAACACGGGAAACATCGCCATACCGATAATGGGCAGGACAACGCAAATCACCTTGCCTAATGCCGTAACAGGAAATATCTCGGCACCCACCGTTGTCATATTCATACACGCCCACCATAGCGCATCGCCAAAGCCCTTGACCGCACTATTTACGGGCGCCTCGAACTCATAGAAGAACAACGCAGCGAAGTAGGTGCAGACCACCACCGTAGCGATATATGCGCCCAAAAGGCGTGATGCACGGCGTGAGATAAGCCAACGAAGCGTTATGTATATAGCCATCACCGAGCGGAGCATAGCAATGCCACTCATCACCATTGTCGCTGTATGGCCAAGCACTACGCCCGAGAGCGAAAAGATGGTGTGATAGGGAACGGATAGGATAAGAACGAGAAAGTTGCGCATAAGAAATCGCCACGGATGGTCGTTTGCCGCCATCAGCGCAAAGAAGTCGAGGCAGAAGATAAGGCATACGGAGAACATCACCCACGAATATGGCTCGGAGAACTCTGCCAACTCCTTAGAGTAGATAGTCTCCACGGATAGCGACAGCAACAACAGCGAGCTTGCAACAAGCGTCAGTATATTTATAAAGCGTAGAAACATCTTATCAGAAGTTTCCAGCAAGAGGGCAAAGAGCATACCATATTATATATATAGAGCAAAGTTCAAAGATGAAAGATGAAAGATAAGGAATTATGTTTATAGAAAACTCTTTGCTCTTTGCTCTTTCATCTTTGCTCTCTGTAACATAGTAACACACCCTTGTTACTCTGTTACTATTGTTGCTATCTGCGCAAGAAAATTAAAAATTTTTACCCAAAACTCTTGACAAACGCATTTTTCGGTTGTATATTTGTACCATCGTTCAGTTCTTGAACAAGAGAAAGAGGTGGTGCGCTCTGTTTTAGCAGGCGTTCCGCCTGCGGGCTAAAGCCCCAAGGGGTCTGAGTGGTCTGAGGGGCAATAGGGGTGGTAAGGTTAGCACAAACACCGATAGTCATACCCACCTTGAGGTTAGCACCTACGATGCATCTCCCCTTGTGCCACTTGTGCCACTCGTGCCCCTCTGCTTTAGCAGGCGCTCCAACGGAGCGCACCTCTAACATCTAACAACCAATCTTTTAAAACTTATTCCTATGAACAAAGAACTTATTGAGGCGTTGCGCATAGATACTGCAAACCTCGAAAATGGCCTTAAATGGCAAGAACAGCAAGAAAAAATGGCCGAGAAGGAGCGCCTTTCGGCAGAGTATCTAACCCGCGTAAGCTCGGCTAACGATATGCTTACGAAGGTCTACACCGAGGAGGATACACTCCTTGAACCTATCCTCCCACGACAGGGTGTTGTAGCCCTTGTGGGCTCGTCGGATTCGGGAAAGTCGTCGCTACTGCGTGGCCTTGCGATGGCGATTGTGGCGGGAAAAAAGGAGTATATCGGCTTTCGCTTGCACCCTCGCTACCGCCGTGCAATGTACATATCTACCGAGGATGACGAGGCATCGCTATCACGCCTTATGCGTATGCAGATTATGGACGGCGATATGGGGTGTTATGACGGCTTGCACTTCGTGTTCGACACCGACAACCTATTGGAAACCATAGAGTTGGGTATGCAGAGCCAAACGCCCGATGTCGTAATCATCGACACCTTTGCCGACCTCTACACGGGCCCGATGAACGAGAACAACCGTGTGCGCTCGTTCCTGAACGCCTTCTCGCAGTTGGCCGTAAAGTACAACACCTTGGTGGTCTTTCTGCACCACACGGGCAAGCGCACCGAGGCCCTTGCACCCTCGAAGCACAACGCCATAGGCTCGCAGGGTTTCGAGGCTAAGATGCGCCTTGTAATGGAGTTACGCCCCGACCCCGAACGACACGACATCCGCCACCTCTGCATCGTTAAGGGCAACTACTTACCTTCGGAGTTTAAGCACGACTCGTTTGAGTTGCGCTTTACATCGTCGCTCAACTTCGAGGCTACGGGCGAGAGAGTGCCCTTCAACCTCCTTCGTGAGCGCAACGAGGAGCGTGACGAGAAGGCCGAACTTGCCCGAGCAATGCGCGAGGAGGGCAAGACACTGCAACAGATAGCCGACGAGTTGGGGTATAAGAGTGTAGGCAGTGTACACTATGTTTTGAATAAAAACTAAATTTTCAATTTTTCAAAAACCCTATGATTTTGAAAATTTGAAAATCCTAATAATGGGTTAATATGTTTTATATAAATCCTTCATAAAACATTTTAACCCATTGTAACTCTCTGATAATAATAATCTCAGTATGAATAATAATTATAGATACCAACTTGAGAAATACCGTGGGCGAAGTACACGATATGTATGTCCTCAGTGTGGTCGCAAACAGGTATTTACTAAATATATTGATACATATAATAATGTATATATCAATGATAAGGTAGGTAAGTGTAATCGTCTTGATAAATGCGGTTATCATTATACACCAAGAC
>JAGBYO010000017.1 GCA_017628735.1 Alistipes sp.
GTGAAAAGGGGTCATTCTCGGCCCATCCCAAAAAGTCCCGACAATGAGCAGTACGCCAAGTACAGCCCATCGTCGGGATTTTTGCGATAGACCAAGCCTAACCCCTTTTGACAAGAAATTGGCGGGGTGCTGGCTGGGAGGATAGTAGATAAAGACCATTAGGACCGTATGACCTAAAGAACTTAAGAATTTTTCCTATAGTCCTATTGTCTTATCGTCTTAAAAATATTATTGCTCATTGCTCATTTTTTTCTATCTTTGTCGTTAGGTTAATTCTATATTCATTTATGAAAAACTTTTTACTCTGTTTTGTTGCTGTGTGTGCCGTTGTGCTATCGTCGTGCGAGGGTGCTGAAACTGTTGTTGAGCCTAAACTTGAGCTTACATCGAAGGCAAATATTCGCCTTTCAGCTGACAGCAACGAGGTTGTTATCACCTACACCATTGCTAACCCTATTGCCGACGAGGTCGTCAGCGTTGACCTCGTTAATGACGCGATGTTTGAGAGTGTCGATAGTTCGCAATATGGCGCGGTGAGCGTTGTTGTTACCGAGAATCTCTCGGAGGATGTGCGCGAGGGTGCTATCATCGTGAAGTATCTATCCGAGAGTCTTACCGTAAAGGTTGAGCAGGAGGGTAATAGCGGTGCTGTTATCCCTGTTGAGAGAGTAGAAATCACGGCTACGCAGCTTATTGGCACCTACTATGGTGACTACCTTGCCGAGGGCCTTGGCCACTACTGGATTATCCTCTCGAACGGTGGTATTGTTGATGGCGAGGTATTGCCTAATACGGAGTTTTTCCGCTTCGATATCCTCGGCCCCTTGGCGGCAGATATTGAGGCTATTAAGGTGCCTGATGGCAAGTATACCTACGACTTCTACAACAATTTCAAGGAGTATACTATCCTTAACCTTGGCAACTCGGACTACACCTATGTAGACGATGCGGGTGAGGGCTGGGCTATCAACTTCGACAGTGCAGAACTTATTGTCGAGGGCAACCGTTTCGAGCTTGTGGCGTTGGTTGAGAATAAGGAGTTTCATGTGAGCTTCGAGGGCGATTATACAATTGGCAATACAACTATTTCGGACTCGATATCGAACCTTACGAGCGACCTTGAAATAGATGTTTCGAACTGCGATGTCACGCTAAATAGCTATGGCGACTACTGGCTTTGTGGCTACTGCAACTGGGTGGTTGAGTTTATCTCGAAAAAGGGTCTTACAAATGGCGTATACCTTGTCCTCGACCTTCTCGGCACTACGCTTGATACTTCGTCGGGCTTCGTGGGCACCTATACCTCGGCAGGCTTCGAGGACGAGGAGCATCGAACACCCAACTTCGGTCCAGGCGTCTTTGTTCCAGGTGTGCGTATCTCGGATGATGGTGTCTATATGCAAGGCTCTCTGTATCAGCGTTATGATAATGGCAAGGGTATCGAGCAAGCCCCACTCCACGATGGTACAATCACCATCTCGGATAATGGCGATGGCACCTATCGCATTTTGGTAGATGCCATAGATGATTGTACGCCAGCGCATAAGATTACACTTGATTGGTCAGGTGTTTTGTAGTAATAAGGCCCCATCTACTGCCGCTAACGAAATGTGCTTGCTGCATCACTCTTTTTTAAGTATCAAGGACTGGCTAAATAACTTTTTAGTCAGTCCTTTTGTTTTAAAATATGACGAAAAATTTTGTATATCGCCAAAAATAATATATTTTTGTACTTTGGTTGGGTGAGTGTTTCTCGTTGAGCATTCTTGTCCAAATACAAAAGAGATTAACTATCACTTAATAACAATCTAAAACTATGAAAAAATTCAACTGGTTAATGATGCTTTTGGCAACTGTTGCGTTGTCATTTGTTGCATGTGAGGATCCTCAGAAGGAGCCTACCCCTGGTCCCGATCCTGATCCTGATCAGCCTACCGCTCTTACCTTCGAGGTAGAGGTTGGTGAGGTTACCTACTCGACCGTAAACTACAAAGTTACTCCTTCAGATCTTGAGGCTGAGTACCTCTGTATTCTTTATGATGCTGAGACTGTTGAGGAGTTCACCAAGGACGAGTACCTTGTAGCTACTCTTTTGCAGGAGCTTGAGGCTGATGCTCGCTCTAAGGGTATGACACTTTTGGAGTTCTTGCCCGAGGTCGTTGACAAGGGCGTCCTTGAGTCAAGCTATAAGGGCCTTGCTCCCGAGTCTGACTACTATATCGTAGTATTCGGCGTTGATGCAGCGAAGGATTATGAGCTCTGTTCAGAGGTTAGCAAGACCAAGGTTACTACCTTGCCTGCTCCCCATATCGACATTGAGTTTGAGGTTAACACCACTGTTGATGGCAACAGCGCTGAGTATGAGGTTATCCCCTCTGATACCGAGGCTATCTGGTACTTCTACACCTTGCCCAAGGAGTCTTATGACTACTATACCAGCCCCGAGGGTTATGATATGAGCGATGTAGAGTTTATCCTTTACTGCCTTCAGATGCAGATTGAGGGGCTTCGTGGTGCAGGTTACACCGATAACGATATCCTCAATACTATCTTCCACAAGGGTGCTTTGACTCTTATGGCTAAGGATCTTAATGCTAATACCGAGTACATCAACATGGTTGCTGCATTCGAGATTACTCCTGATGGCGCAGTTACCATCATTTCGGATGTTGCTACCTCTACCTACACAACTGGTGAGGCTGCTAAGAAGGACTTTACTTTCGAGATTTCGGTAACAGATGTTGAGGCAAAGAAGGCATCTATCCTTATTACCCCCTCTAACGACACAGATACTTTCTGCTGGATGTGCCAGGAGTGGGATGGCGTATCTACTGCCGAGGAGGTTATGAACAGCATCGTTGCCTCTTACGGTCCTTTCATGAGCGTGATGGCAAACTACACCGGTGTTCAGGATTACACAGGTGGTCCTAACAGCCCCTATAAGTATAGACTTTCAGCTGCTGATACCGAATACTATGTTATCGCCTTTGGTTATGCAGGTGGCATAACCTCTGAGCCCGTTATGGTTACCTTCCGTACACTTCCTGCTCCTGCTGCTGATACTACCGAGTTTAATATGACTGCTTCGGAGATTACTCCTTACGGTTTCACGCTCAATATCACTGCTTCTCACGATTCTACATACTACTATGCTGATATCTGCGCTCCCGAGGATTACAACGAGGAGGCTATCATTGCAGATGTAAATGCTGGTTTCGATTCTATTCTTGAGCAGGCACAGATGTTTGATCCTAACACTACACCTGCGATGGTTCTCAGCACCTACTACTACCATGGCAACCTATCGTCTACTGCCGCTGGTATCGAGCCTGAGACCGAGGTTATGGGCTTTGTATTTGCTCTCGATCCTAAGACAGGTCATGTAGTTAAGGCTCACTCGTTTAACCCCTTGGCTAAGACCATTGCAGTAGGTTCTGTAACTCCCACTATCGAGCTTGTAGGCTACTACTCTGGTCGTGAGGAGAACGGTACAATCTTCGGTGATGCTGCATATACCGCAGAGAAGGCTATCACCGTTGTTAAGTACACCAACATCGATAACGCACGCTCACTCTTCGCAACAATGCTTGGTGGCGTTCTTACCAACCCCGCTACTGAGCCCGATGCAAAGGTTTGGGGTGATGCAAAGCCCTACTGGGCAAATGTATCTGTTGCACAGCCCTACTCGTTCTATCTTGCGGATTGGGATTACGAGCAGACAGCACTCGCTTATGCTAACGATAGCGATGGCGTAGCTGGTGGTATCGCTCGTCTTTACACTCTTCCTACTGCTGAGAATAAGAGTGATATTGAGGAGCTCCGTGCACTTGTTAACGAGCTCAACTCTGCTGCCGAGAAGTCGCTCATGCTTCCTGAGTCACTCGTTATCAGCGAGAATACAGGTATGATGCTTACTGATATTACTGTTGAGAAGAACATCGCTGTTGCAGAGCCTAAGGCTGAGGTTAAGGCCGTGAAGTCTTCACTCAACAACAATCAGGTTATTGTAGGTGGTGGTTATATCCGTCCCTTCTACATGTAATTTCTTGTGATAGCGGCGCTATTGCGACGCTTCAGTCAAAATGGCGAATGGGAAATACGCATAGTATGTCCCATCCGCCATTTTTCGTATCAGCGCCACATTAGCACCACTCTGACAAGAAATTTGTTCTTTCATGTGAAAAGGGGTCATTCTCGGCCCATCCCAAAAAGTCCCGACAATGAGCAGTACGCCAAGTACAGCCCATCGTCGGGATTTTTGCGATAGACCAA
>JAGBYO010000145.1 GCA_017628735.1 Alistipes sp.
CCTCTTGACCTATACCGCACAGGGTAACGACACCTTCCGCGAGGGTCTTATCCACATCAAGAGTGGCATCCAGCACAAATACACGCTGCCTGCCATCAAGTTGGGCGACATTATTCAGGATAATGTTCCTACACCTACCTCCACTCACGGTGCCAAGGGCGAAAACGGAGAGAACGAATACCAGTTCACCGAGCGTCACTTGGAGCCTTCGGACTTTATGGTCTATCTGGAGTTCAATCCACGCGACTACGAGAAGTATTGGAAGTTCGCACAGCCCGAGGGCAACCTCGTCTTCCGCGAGCTCGATCCTAAGATTCAGGCAACAATGCTCCGTCTGTTGATGGACAAGAAGAACGAGTACATCGGCAACGCAATCTGGACTGCCGCTAAGGGTGGCGAGGCTGCTGCCGGCATCACTGCTCCCGCAGGTTGCATCAAGATTGGTGCGAACAAGGAGAAGTATTTCGATGGCGTGATGAAGCGTATCATCGACAATGTGAACGCTACGGATGCTGCAACCATCGCAGGTGGTCAGTGTATCGTGTCGGGTAACACCGAGCTCACTGATGGTGCTGCTGCCGAGGCTGCTCTCTACGCTATGTGGAAGAAGTGTCCTAAGCAGATTCGTAAGAAGAAGTCACTCGTCTTTGTCATCGGCTGGGATGCGTGGGATGCATACGACCAGTATATCTCTGACAAGCAGGTTAAGTACTCGGAGAACACCGAGGTGAATCGCTACCGCTTCAAGGGTAAGAAGATCGTGCCTATCGTGGGTATTCCTGACCACACCATCGTGCTCGGCGAGTTCTCGACAGGTATGGAGTCGAACCTCTGGATGGGCGTAGACTACGCAAACGACACCGAGGTATTGAAGGTAGACCGCTTGCAGGCTAACTCGGAGCTCTTCTTCTTCCAGATGCGAATGAAGATGGATGTGAACATCGTTCGTCCTGCCGAGATTGTCGTACACACGGCTTACACCAAAACAGCATAACACACCTTTCATCTGATTTTTATGTCTCACCCGGGGAGCGAGGTATGGCCCCGCTCCCCAAATTTTTCAAAGAGTATGGCTAAGAAAACTAACACAGAGGAGACCCCTAAAACGGATGAGCAGGTAACACAGACCACCGAAGAGGTGCAGACTGTGGCTGCTGAAACTCCCGCTGAGGAGACTCCCCAAACAGAGAATAAACAACCAACCAATGAGGAGAAGAGAGAGGCAGACCCTCACATTCTCGCAATCCTGAAAAAGTTCCCTGCCTATGAGTCGCTCTACATCGATACTCACGGTGGAACATATACTCCTAACACGCCTGCGGCCATTCGTGGCAAGGCGGCACTCTACAAGAACCCTTATTTCGACGAACTCAAAAAAGCATAAACTATGGCACTTGGTAATGTATTCATTAAAGATGTAGACGGCAACATTCCGTATGACAGCGGTTCTTCCACCGAGAAGATTACGGGTCTGCTGTTTGATGTCTCTATGCAGCCTACGCTCTTTACCGAGGGCTATGGTAAGACAAATGAGACAAAGCTCAAACTGGGCGATGTCTGCTATATCACCTCGTTCAAGTCTGCTGTAAACGACTTCGGTATTATTGAGCGTGTGGAAGCGACAGATGACGAGGAGGCAAATGTAAACTTTATGTATGGTATTCCTGCCTACCACATTCGTGAGTTCTTCCGTATGGCCGGTAGCGTGAATAGCGCAGGCAAACTCTATGTGATGTTTGCCGACTGTTCGGCTAACTGGGATGCGTTGGAGATTATGCAGCGTGCCGCAGGAGGCCTCATCAATCAGATTGGTATCTGGACCGAGCAGCCTTTGTGGAAGGCAAATGGCGGTGCTGACAAGTACAGCCTTAACCTTGTCAAGGGCCTCAACGATGTTGCTGTAGGTCTTGCAGAGCAGAACCAGCCTTTGTCGTTGGTACTCTCGGCTAACCCTTCCAATACGGGTGCTGACACCACTGATGGTCGTCAGATTGACTTGAACAAGATCCCTTCGTGTATCTGTGAGTCAAGCCGTATCAGCTGCATCTTCGGACAGTCTCGCCACGAGAAGATTTCGACAATGCAGATGGTTAACCCGAACCATACGCCTGTGGGCTTCCTCGGTGCTGTTATGGGAGCTATCGCAAAGGCAAATGTACACGAGTCTATTGCGTGGGTAAAGCAGTTCAACCTCTTTACCGATGACTTCCAGGAGATCGAGTTGGGCTTCGGTGATATCAACCTTGATGAGGCGGAAGAGAACTTCCTCAGCCTTAATCGCTACGAGTCGTTATCGCCTTCATTGCTTGATGAACTCGATGATAAGGGCTACATCTTCCCGATTAAGTATGCCGGTCGTGAGAATGGTATCTACATCTCGAAGGACCAGACCTGCTCTATCGGTGATTACCGCACGATTGCCCGTAACCGTACTATCAACAAGAGCCGTCGTGCCGTGCGAGCAGCATTGCTGCCGTATGTGAACTCGCCTCTGTTGGTGAATCCTTCTACAGGCTTCCTCGCTCCATCGAAGATTACAGCGTTCAAGACGCTCATCAGCGACATTCTGGCGAAGATGCAGGCAGCGCAGGAGATTTCCGGCTTCGCTGTAACCATCGACCCGAATCAGAATGTGCTTGTGAACGACACGCTCAAGATTTCATATGTAATTGTCC
>JAGBYO010000146.1 GCA_017628735.1 Alistipes sp.
CACCCTCCTTGCAGTCTGCAACATACCACGCCTCGGTCTTACCGTAGCTCTGGTGGCGCTCCTCGGCAAGCTTATCGTCGGGGTGTACCTGCACCGAGAGCTTATCGTTGCAGTCGAGATACTTGATAAGCAGAGGGAACTCCAAGCCAAAGCGCTCGAAGTGCTTCTCGCCAACCAACTCGCCCATATAGACCTCGATAATCTCCTCGAGGTTGTTACCCTTGAGCATACCGTTGGCAACCACTGAGATATCACCATTAACAGACGACAAATCCCAACTCTAGCCATAGAGATTATCTTTTGGGAGGCGCGATGCTGCCTTGCCCTTCTTTTGAAGGATAACGCTACCGCCCCAAATACGCTCCTTGATACGGGGCTTAAACTTTATTGGATATAACATAGTTTTTAGCCTGTAATAACCTGACAACTAATTAAAAGAGTGACTCGACATACGAAACTACTTCATCTATATCGGGCGTAAGTGAGAAGACCTTGCTTGGCTTCAGATACCACAGCTCCTTATTCATCGTTGCTCGCTCCTCGCCACCACCTGTGATATTGAGCATAACGCATGCATCCTTGTCGATTTCGCCAGCCTCGACCATCTTGATAAGCGACCATAGCGCCACCGAGGGTGCTGAGTAGATGTCGATGCCCTCCAACTCCTTGAAGAGCTTGCGGGCACGGCGTGCCTGAGCATTTGTCGCTACCATGATATTGCCGTTGGTAGCCTTCAGCGCATCGTACAGACCGCCAGCCAACGAGTAAGGGGGCTTACGGTTAGAGAGCACCTTGGCATCGATAATCTCGGCATCACGGCGTGCCTTCTTCGTGTCGTAGGGCAACATCTCGCGAGAGTCGGCCATCCAAGCATCGTACATAGGTACGAAGGGTGCGTTCTGCGAAACAATAAGCTTCATAAGGTTTGTGCCAAAGCGACCATCTTCCACGAGGCGCTGGTTTGCCTCCCATGCAGCAATGGCGCCAGTACCGCTACCTACAGCCTGGAAGTAGTAGTCGGGAATACGGCCAATGGTCGTAACGGCCGAAAGCACTGTGGTAGACATACCATCACGACGAGCGATATTCTTTGCGCCACCCTCGGCGTAGAACTTCGACGATTTAAGGGCAATGTTCGAGAGGTTGATAGCATCGAAGTAGTCGCCACCCTTCTCGCAAGCAATAAGCTTCACGCAGTCGTTCAAAGGCTCGGTAAACCACAGAGCATTGAGATTGTCTGCAGGAACAGCCAACAGAAGCTTGATGTTGTTGTCGGAGCACACCTTGGCAAAGGCACGGGCTGTGTTACCCGCTGATGCAACGACCATTACACGCTCTTCCTTCTCGTCGATGCGCGCACAAACCGAGTATGCCTCGGTCTCCTTGAACGAGCAAGTGGTCATCTTTACACCCTTCTCGGGGCAGTAGCCGTTGAGCGTAATCCATAGGTTATTCAAACCCAAGTGCTTAGCCAAAGCCTCACTCTTATAGGTTACGGGGGCAGATGAGCCCTTGAGCATACGCTTTACGGGGAGCCAGTCGCAGAACTTGTAGAAGCCGTAGCTGTCGGACTTCACCTCCAACTGCTTCTTCTCGTACTGAGCACGCACCAGCGAGGGTGTTTTGCACTCGGCATCATCTAAAATCCAACCGCTGTCGTCGAACTCACGGCCAGTTGCAACACACTTTAGAGTGTACTTTGTAGGCTTGAAATTTTCCATATTTAAGGGGTGCAATTATTTCAGTTAGTTTAATAATCGTGCAAAGTTACTTATTTTTTCTCTGTTTACCAATAGGTAAAGATACCTAATTTGGACAATGAGCAATGAGTTTTTTAAGACAATAGGAAATTTTCCTAATGGTCTTAAAGTCTTAATGGTCTTACGGTCTTAAAACTAAAACTCTAACAACAACTCCCCCACCCACAAAGCGAAAAAAGCCCGAGCAATGCGCGAGGAGGGCAAGAGCTATCGACAGATTGCCGAGGAGCTAGGGTATAAAAGTGTTGCAAGTGTACACAACCTTTTAAATAAAGAGTAGTGTTCGGTGTTCGTTCGTTCATTTTTCCTATAAAAATGAAAAAACGAACACCTTAAATAATATCAATTATGAATAATAATTATAGATATCAGTTAGAGAGATATAGAGGGCGTAGTACACGATATAATTGTCCTCAGTGTGGTCGTAAACAGGTATTTACTAAATATATTGATACATATAATAATAATAATATATATATCAATGATAAAGTAGGTAAGTGTAACCGTCTTGATAAATGTGGTTATCACTACAC
>JAGBYO010000147.1 GCA_017628735.1 Alistipes sp.
TAAGAGGTTGAATAAAAAGATGTAGTTTTAGGCTTGCGAAGCCCGAAAAACCGCAGTTTACTTAGGCGTAAATGAGGATTTTGAGGGCGAGCGTAACACAGAAATACACTTTTTATTCAGCCTCTTTTTTTCGTTCACTTATTAGCCTTACTCAGCCGAGCCGTAGCCTGCAAATGGGTGGAGTGATACCACATAGCAAGCGCCATAGCGAGTATTACCCGAAAGCTTGATATTAGATTTGCCATCATCAACCGATACATTATACTCGTTGAGCATCGGTGTCTTAGGCTCCGACATCAAGTCGTCAGAGTCGGTAATCCAGAGGCGTGTGATAAGGCCTGTGGCATTGTCAATCTCGTAGCCCCACAAGGTTGCCGCGTGGCTTACAGCAGTGAGGTTAGCACCCAAGTTGACTGTAAGACCTGCCATACCATGACGGAAGATCTCAACAACAAGTTTAGAGAACTCTGCCAAGCGCTCTGTGCCCTGATAGCTTGTGCCATTACCCCAGAGATAGTAGTTGTTGAAGATGGTGATATACAAGTTCTTAAGGTCAAGACCCTCAACACCTGGAACGATGACATTCTCATATTCGTGGTATACATAGGGGTATACCTCGCTATCCCAGATGCTCTTCCAGTAGCCACCCGCAGTCTTGGGCACTGCCTGTGAGCCGGGTGATGCGAACTCACCACCATTGAGCTTACCCTCGAAGTACCAAGGAATAGCCTCCTGCATATGGCCACCGCGAGAGTTATCCCACTCCGAGTGGTACATACTCATAAGTTCCAACTCATAGGGGCCATAGTTGGTGTATGTGGTTACGCCGGGGCCATCAACAGCACCCGCAGGAAGAGTCTTGCCGGCAGCCTTATAGCGGTCCTGGAACCACTGAATCATATTTGCCGAAGCGGCAGCCCAGCACATATTGATATCGCCATTATCGCCAGCGCCCTTCTTATTTACATCGTACCAACCCGAAGTGAGCGTTACGCCCTCGGCAAAGACGATGGTCTTGCCCGTAGAGGTAACCTCCTCGGCAGTGATTGTAAGCTCGTTAGACTTCTGCTCACCCTTAACGGCATATACGCTATATTTGCCAGGAGTGGTTGTCACAAAGCGGCTACCGTTGAGCACACCACCATTGACATAAATTGTTGACTGGTCGGTGATATTTGCACCATCCTGTGTTACGGTAAACTTGGTATAGTCAACACCATTTGCCTTGATTGTGAGCGTCGTAGCCTCAATCTCGATAGGCTTCTCCTCCTCGACAATCTGCATACGAACATTGACATTTACCGAGTCAGAGGTGGCATCCTCATACTTGGCGTAGAAGGTATAGACGCCCTCAGTCGTTGCGGTAAAGGTGTTACCATCGAGTGCCACATCGCCATCTGCGAGGTAGATGGTAGCCTCCAACGATACATCGTTGCCATCGTACTCAACAGTGAATGTAGCGGTCTCGTCGACATAGATGGTCGATGGTTCTACCGTGAGCTTAAGCTCCTTCTCCAGAGGGTCAGGGCCAGGAGGCACAGGCTCATCTCCATTATTCTCCTTAGCATATACCTGCCAAACCTCCGACTTCTGCGTGCCACGCTTTGCATAAAACTCATACTCACCTGGATACTTGGTCTTAAAGGTCTTGCCAGCCAATGCCTCGTGCGTGTCGGCAAAGTGGATGGTGGCATCCTCCAAAACATTACCATCCCAATCCTCAACGATAAAGGTTACTACATCCTCGCCATTAGCGATAATCTCAGCCTTATCGACCAAAAGGTTCAACTCATACTCGACAACAGGCTCTTTAGTATCGCACGCCACAAAGCCGAGCATAGCTACAAGTGCAAAAAATAATCTCTTCATATTATTATATATAAGTAAGACAGGGTCTTGTGAACCCTGCCATTATTCGTTATTACTTTACTCGCTTAAGTACGATATCCGATGTTGCGAGTGCCCAAGGAGAGTAGTCGCGGAATACGGCGGGACGATACACGCCAAAGCCGAACTCCTCAACGGGCTCAGAAGCACCAATAATAAGAGTATCGCCACCATCTGATACGGTCACAGGGAATGTGGCAGGCGCAGTGAACTCATTCGCAATATCAGCACCATAGAAGTAGAATGTGCCATCCGAAGACCAGTTATAGAAGTACTCACCACGCTCCGAAGGTACTACAACCTTGTCACCCTCACCAATCTGGAGGAAGATCTTAGGACCATAGTCGCGGTAAGCAATCTGCGGATATGCACCCCAATATGCTGCATCTGCATCTGCAAGGTCGGCGGGAGTGTAGAGAGGCATAGGCTCATGAGTGCCATCGGGCATCACATTGAAGGGCCAGCCAAGGATAACAAGACGGTTCTGCTCACGGTAGCTCTTCTCCGTTGTGGCATCTACGCCCTGAGCAATGGTCACCTTAGCATTGTAGATGCTTACCTCCTCCATATTGAACTGAACGAGGTCGTAAGACACCTCCCACTCGCCCAAAAGTGATGTAAACAAGTCAGACTCAACACGCTGAGGAATAGGCTTAGCAGCAGTAGCGCACTGTGCTGCCTTAATAGTTGCTGTCTGCTCAATATTCTTAACGCTCACAATAGCGATATACTCAACCTCAGGATAGAGATCCTCCATCTTAAGCGATAGGCCTGTTGTACGCACAGCCTCAACCTGCTCAGCCGAGAGATCCATTCCATAGTTATTTACGATATACTCATCGTCGAGATCCTGATTACGCAAACCTGCAATATCGGCCTTGGTATTAAATGCCACCTTTACAGATGCAGCATCTGCCGAGTAGAGGTTAATACTTAGTGTCTTATGACCATCCTCCTCGGGCTTAGTGAGCGAAACCTCAACCTCGGGAGCCGCAAGCGAGGCCTCCGAAGTTTTAAACTCATACTTCGAGAGTGCCTCAGCACCAGCTTTATCTACAACGACAATCAAACAGCAGTAGTCGGTTGAGGTCAAAAGACCACCCCACTCCTGCTCGTTAGCATCGGTAAGGTGCCAAGAGCCTGCGCTGGGTCTCTTAACAAGGGTTGCAAGCATCGACTCGCCATAGCCAGAGATAATGCCATCAACCCAAATCTTGTCACGCACCAATACATAATACTCGATAACAGTATCATCGGGAGTAGTCGCAATAGTTACAGATGTCGAGGTGATATTCTTAAGCTCGGTGGTGATACCAGCATCCGACTGAGGTCTACGAAGTGTGCGTATCTGCACAACATAAATCTGGTTTGTAATATTCTGACCATCAGTAACAGCAGCGAGAACATAGTATTCGCTATCCTCGCGTACATTCATATCGTAGTTGCCATACTTACCACCATTATACCACTCAACCTCCTGAATGCCCTTAGACGCAATACCGATACCAGGTGTAGCGATATACTCCTCGGGGGTTACATTCATATACTCAAGATAAGCCTTGTCGATACACTGGAAGACATAACTACCCTCGATATTGATAGTAAACTTGATTGTATCGTAGCCTACATAATCAATCGAGATTGGGCTATTCTCGCCATCATCAGGAGTAGTAAACTTGATGTTCTTAGGAGCACTCAACACACCACCATCCGCTGCACGAAGCACAGCATAGAGAGTATAGTTGGTATTGTCATTGAGGCCATCAACGGTAATGGTAGCAGTATCCTTAACCTCGGCGCTATTGGAGTTGAACCACTCGTTAATGTTGGGAGCATTGTAGCCCTCCGAAACAACGACATAACCAAGCTCACCAGCGACGGTGGTAGTAACATCGAAGGTAAACGAATTGAAATCTACAGCGTTCTGCTCGATAGTAATCTCGGGTTTCACACCATCGTTGCCACCTTCGGGAGTATCAGGGTTGCAACCAACAACAAAAAGCACACTTACCAAAAGTGCCCAAAGAAGTGAAAGTTTTCTCATAGACTAATAGTTTTAGGGTTGTTTTATTCTCTGTTAACCGCATAGCTAAAGCTATGTTTGGCGACAAAAATATGAAAAAAAATCGGAAATACAAAGTATATTACCTGGTTGGCTAAAAAAAAGAGCAGATTATCAACTCTGCTCTTAAAAATGTTACTTCACCTTGTCCAAAAACGACTTATTGACAATAACCCTCACCTCTCGGTGTAACACATTGATAGTTACGGGCGTACCTCCGAGCAACTCACCATCAACTTCCAACGGTATCTCGGGCGACGACTCTATACGAATCTTCTTGCCTTGGGCGTGCATAACATGGCCGATAGTGTAGATTGAGCCATTGAACAAGCGACGAATACGGAATACCACATTCCACCAATGCACAGGGCGAATCAGCGTAAGGTCGAGCAGACCATCATCCGCCACCGCAATGGGCAACTGCTGGATACCACCACCATTGTAGCGACCTACGCCGATAGCGATGCTAAACAACAAGTTGTTGTATACCAAGCGGTCGTCGACCCAGAGCTTGATACCCGTAGACTTGTGCTTGAAGAATGTGCGCACCAAGCACCACATATAGCCCCACGCACCAAGGTAGCCCTTGGCATTAGACTGCAAAGTGCGCTTTATGACAGCGGCATCGAAGCCAACGCCTGCAACATTTGCCATATAGCGCTTCTGACGATATAGCGACTCTTCGTACTCCACCTCGGCAACATCCTGCAAGAAGGTATAGCCCTCCTTAATGGCACGCACTGCAGCCGAGTACTTGGTGGGGATGCCGTACATACGAATCCAGTCATTGCCCGTACCCACCGAGATAACCGCCACGGTAACCTCCGAGGGTGCTACCCTCTTCTGTATAAAGAGGCCGTTCACCACCTCGTGAAGCGTGCCATCGCCACCTACAACGATGATATGGCGATAGCCCTGCTCAACAGCAAAGACCGTAAGTTCCGTAGCGTGGTACTTATGCTCGGTAAATACCGCTTCACAGCGTATATCGTTGTCGCGCAATAGCTTAGATATCTGCGGAAAATGGTCAAGACCACGACCAGAGCCCGATATAGGGTTAACTATCACGAACCACTTTACGCCACTCTCAACGGTAGGTTTATCCAACGATTGTTCCTTCATAATAAATAGCGGGGGAATTAGTAGGTGTTGGGCAACCCAATGCCCAACACCCAAATATTGCTCTAAAAATTACTTCTTAGGAGCGTTACGCACGGTGTTGAGCAAGAAGTCGTAGAACTTCTCGACCGAAGCGATGTTCACCTTCTCGTCGGGTGAGTGGGGGTAGCAGATGGTAGGACCGAACGAAATCATATCCATACCGGGATACTTAGCACCGATAATACCGCACTCCAAACCTGCGTGGATAGCAGTTACCGAGGGCTTCACGCCGTAGAGCTTCTCGTAAGACTCCAACATGGTGTGCAAGATTGGCGACTTCATATTTGGATTCCAACCGCTGTACGAGCCGCTAAGCTCAACATCGGCACCTGCCAATTCGAATACAGAAGAGATAGCGCCTGCCAACTCACCCTTCTCGGTATCTACCGACGAGCGGATAAGGCACTTAACCTGGATAGTTGAGCCGTCCGAAACGACGATAGCCAAGTTAGAAGAGGTCTGCACCAAGCCCTCCATCGCTACCGACATACGCTGAACACCATTGGGGCAACCGCATACGGCACGAATCAACGAGTGAGACTCCAAGTGAGGAATGATAGCCTTGGGGCACTCAACCTCCTCGGCGAAGATTTCGATAGAGTCCTCGATGCCCTCGAACTCCTTGATGATAATCTTCTCGTAAGACTTAACATTAGCCTCGAAGATAGCCTTCTCAGCCTCGCGAACTACGACAACAGCCCAAGCCTCGCGGGGAATAGCGTTACGCATATTACCACCCTCAACAGCAGCAAGCTCCAAGCCGTAAGACTCGGTCTCCTGACGCAACAAGCGGAACAACACCTTGTTGGCATTTGCACGCTGAGTGCCAATCTGGATACCTGAGTGGCCACCCTTCAAGCCCTTAACCGTTACCTTGTAGGCAGCAAACTTGCCCTCCAAAGGTTGCTCACGGTACTTGAACTCAACATTTACATCCATACCGCCAGCGCAACCAACATACAACTCGCCCTCGGTCTCCGAGTCGAGGTTGAGCAAAATCTCGCCCTTGAGCAAGCCACCTTTAAGGCCGAAAGCGCCGTCCATACCTGTCTCCTCGGTAGCGGTGAACAACGCCTCGAGGGGACCGTGCTGCAACTCGTCGTCCTCCAAAGCAGCCATAGCAGCAGCTACGCCGATACCGTTGTCAGCACCGAGAGTAGTGCCGTTAGCTGTTACCCACTCGCCATCAACATAGGCCTCGATGGGGTCTGTCGAGAAGTCGAACTCCTTGTCGTTGTTCTTCTGGGGCACCATATCGGTGTGTGCCTGAAGAATGATACCCTTGCGGTCCTCCATACCAGGAGTTGCGGGGCGATAAACATAGACATTCTGTGCCTCGTCAATCTTGTGCTCCAAGCCCTTCTCTTCTGCCCACTTTACGATGTAGGCACGGATAGCATCCTCCTCGTGTGAGGGGTGGGGAATGTTGCAAATCTCGGCAAAGTGCTTCCACACTGCCTCAGGCTTCAAGCCCTTCAAATTCTTATCCATAGTCATTTAGTTATTAGTTAGTTATTCACTCTTTTTATCTGTTTTTAACAAACCATTCTCAATAGCCTCACGCTTGTCGAAAGCATCGACAATGTACTTTACCAAACGGTGGCGCACAATATCGCGCTTGTCGAACTCAACGATGCCGATGCCCTCGACATTGCGTAGCGTATCCATTGCCTTCGTAAGACCGCTATCCGAGCGCCGTGGCAGGTCAATCTGCGTAACATCGCCCGTAACGATAAACTTGGCATTGCGACCCATTCGCGTAAGGAACATCTTAATCTGCGAGAGTGTCGTATTCTGCGCCTCATCAAGGATAACAAAGGCGTTGTCGAGTGTGCGACCACGCATATATGCCAAGGGTGCAATCTGCACCGTGCCCTCCTCCAAGAACTTCTGCAACTTGGCGGCTGGTATCATATCGTTCAGCGCATCGTACAGAGGCTGCAAATAGGGGTCGAGCTTCTCCTTCATATCGCCAGGTAGGAAACCGAGCTTCTCGCCAGCCTCAACCGCTGGGCGAGTGAGGATTATTCGGCGTATCTGCTTCTCCTTCAACGCTCTCACGGCCAACGCAATAGCCGTATAGGTCTTACCCGAACCTGCGGGGCCCACGGCAAAGAGCAGGTCGCACTTCTCCGAGAGCTTCACCAAGCGTTGCTGGTTGATTGTGCGGGCACGGATAATAGCGCCATTGTTGCCATAGACGATGACATCCTTGTCGATTGCGGGGGGCTCTGCCGAGAGCTCCGACAACGACGACGAGAATGCCTGCGACACCACCTCCGACGAGATATGTCCATACTTGAGGTAATACTCCACCAAGGCGTTCATTCGTCGCTCAAAGGCTGCAACCTCCTCCTTCGAGCCAAGTGCCTTGATAGTGTCGCCACGCGCCACAATCTTTAGTTTGGGCATTAGCTCGCGCATCTGCTCCAAATAGGCATTCTGCGCACCATATAACTCGCGGGCATCAACGCCCTCAATCATAATCTCTTTTAGTATCTCTTCACTCATATAAAGTGATGTTCTATAAAGTAGTAAAAAAGTTTGCGTTCTGGGGTTTTTCTATTTCGGTCGCTTTTGAATTTATTTTGGACTCTTTCTAATTTTTCCTCAATTCCAATGCTCGCATTGCGCTTTTAGAAGAAATTAGAAATATCCTCAAAATAATCTTCAAAATCGTCTCGACCTACTTTATAGAACCTCACTTTTAAAATAGAGCGGTTACGCCTACCGTAATACGGCGTGAGCGTAGGTTAAACTCCTCGCCCTCGAATTGGTTTAAAGTCTTCTTCAGCGACTGCACATAGCGTGCCTCGATTAGGAAGTGCGTGCCGATGCAGACACCCGCACTCGCCATAATATTCCAAGTGGGGTGCAGTGCGCCAAACTCCATCGTTTGGTTGTCCGAGTTGACATACTGCGCCTTGTTCATCACCGAGAACAGAGGGCCGGCGCTGATGCGTATCATACGCCCCAATAGGCGCAACGATGCCAAGAGGGGGATATCCATCGTCGTGGTCTTGACCTTGAACTGCTCCGTGCCGTTGCCCACCATCATCGAGCCTCGCTCATATCCAATCTCGGTCTCGATAGCGAAGCGACGACCGATGCGCAATGCCATATCGAACTGAGCGCCAAAGCCGATGCGAGGTGCTACGGTGATATTGGGCGAGAGGCTCTCGACACCCGTGTAGACAGCCTTAAGACCTACACCCCACTCGGTACGCAAACCAAGTGCTGCGCCCGCCGCCTCGGCAAACGAAGGCAACTGTGCCGATGCCCCACCGATGCTTATCAACATCGCCACCACCACAGTCAACACACTCTTTATCGCTCTATGCTTCATAACAACTTTTCGTTCCATACATCGAATATCTTTCAAAGGTACACTTTTTTCTAAAAATAACCAAAATTCGAGCTAAATATTTTCTAAACCTTTCTAATTTCGACTATTTGCGTTATCTTTGCACCGAATTTTGTAGAATAGAATAATTAAAACGATAGATATATGAGCTTAGTAGCAATTGTTGGTCGTCCCAATGTGGGTAAGTCTACGCTTTTCAATCGCTTGGTAGGTCAGCGTCAGGCAATCGTTGATGAGACCGCAGGTACAACACGCGACCGCCACTACGGCAAGACCGATTGGAATGGCAAGGAGTTTTCGGTAATCGACACCGGTGGTTACACCGTAAACTCGGAGGATATCTTCGAGGACGAGATTCGCCGTCAGGTGATGCTCGCCATCGACGAGGCCGACCTTATCCTCTTCCTCGTTGAGGTGCGCACAGGCATCACCGACCTCGATATGATGATGGCAGACATCTTGCGCCGCTCGGGGAAGAAGGTATTGCTCGTATGCAACAAGGTCGACACCTACGACCTTATCTACTTCTCGCACGAGTTCCACTCACTCGGCCTTGGCGAGCCCTTCTGCATCAGCTCGATGTCGGGTAGCGGTACTGGCGACCTTATGGACACTATCTTGGCTAACCTCCCTGAGGATACCTCAGCCGAGTATGATGCCTCGTTGCCCCGTATCGCCATCGTTGGCCGCCCCAATGTTGGTAAGTCGTCAATGACAAACGCCCTCTTGGGTCAGGAGCGCAACATCGTAACCAATGTTGCCGGCACCACGCGCGACTCAATCCATACTCGCTACAATATGTACGGCATGGACTTCTACCTTATCGACACTGCGGGTATGCGTAAGAAGGGCAAGGTAACCGAAGACCTTGAGTTCTACTCTGTTATGCGCTCAATCCGCGCTATCGAGAACTCGGATGTCTGCGTCTTGATGCTTGATGCCGAGCAGGGCATCGAGTCTCAGGACCTCAATATCCACAACCTCATCGTGCGCAACCGCAAGGGCTGTGTTATCGTGGTCAATAAGTGGGATTTGGTAGAGAAGGATAGCAACACAATGAAGGTATGGCGTGAGTTCTTGGAGAAGAAGCTCGCTCCGTTTAGCGATATTCCGATTATCTTCACCTCGGTAATCAACAAGCAGCGTATCCTCGATGTTTTGCAGGCGGCAATCCGTGTATACCAGTCACGCAAGCGCCGTATCTCGACATCGGAGCTCAACGACTTCTTCTTGCCTCTTATCGAGAACTACCCTCCCGCTGCTACGAAGGGTAAGTATATCAAGATTAAGTATGTTACACAGCTGCCCACGCCCACACCGCAGTTCGCCTTCTTCGTGAACTTGCCACAGTATATCAAGGAGTCATATCGTCGCTTCTTGGAGAACAAGTTGCGCGAGCAGTGGGACTTCTCGGGAGTACCGATTCAGATTTATTTCCGCCAGAAATAAATTTGAATAGAGCAAAGTTCAAAGAGCAAAGAGGATTTATTCTATCTTTGCTCTTCTCTTTTTAATTTGTACTCTTTGCTCTTTGAACTTTGCTCTTTATTTCACCGTTGCCTTCGGGATATCCGACCAGAGCGTAGTGTAGTGTGGCGATTGGTTCTCTTTTGATGACTTTATTGTACCACTACCCTGCACTCCAAACTTCACGGCACCACGACCAAAGGCGTGATTGATGCTATCCATTGCCGAGGAGAGGCGGCTCTCGCGCTCTCGCACCTCGTTATCCGAAAAGAGCGAGAGCACAACACCTTCTGCGGGCATCAGTTTACTGATTACCACACCCGCCTTCTTATAGCCAAAGCCTCGACGGTGCACCTCTCGGGTGGCATTTACCGCCGCAGCGACTATCGCACGGTGGTCTGCCGTAGGCTCTGCAAACGAGACCAGAGTGCTACCATAGGTCTGTGGCTCGCTCTCCTTGAAGCGGTTGGTATAGGCAAAGACCATCATCTCGACACACACCGAGTGCTGGGCACGCAACTTCTCGGCTGCCGAGGCGGCAAAGTTCGCCACCTGCTCGGCAAGCTCCTTGACATCCGAAATCTCCTTGCTGAAACTGCGCGACACGCATATCGACTGCTTAGCCTCGATGGTATCCTCAAACTCGATGCTCGGCACACCGCGCAACTCTTGCCAGGTGCGCAAGCCCACGATGCCGAACATACCTCGCACCAACCCCTCGTCCATCTGGGAAAACTCCCACGCAGTAGATATGTTGCGTTCGTGGAGTTTGCGTGCCGTCTTGCGACCAATGCCCCACACATCCTCGATTGGGAACTTTCTTAACACCTTTTCGATATCTTGTGGGCGGTGCATATAGCAACCTCCGCGCAACTTGGGATACTGCTTACATAGCTTCGATGCAATCTTGGCAAGGGTCTTCGTGGGGGCTATGCCCACCGACACGGGGATAGATGTCAGTCGCCAACACTCGCTCGATATACGCTTGGCGTAGGCATCGAAGTCGATATCCTCCATACCGCGCAGGTCGAGGAACGCCTCATCAATGGAGTATACCTCTACCGAGGGTGCATACTCCTCCAACACCCAACGCACCCTCTGCGACATATCGCCATAGAGTGCCATATTGCCAGAGAAGACCGCTACATTGTGCCGTTCGACAATATCACGAATCTTGAAAAAGGGGTCGCCCATCTTGATGCCCAACGCCTTTGCTTCGTTACTGCGCGCAACAGCACAGCCGTCATTGTTCGAGAGAACAATAACGGGCTTGCCTTGCAGGTCGGGTCGGAAGACTCGCTCGCACGAGGCGTAGAAATTGTTGCAGTCGGCAAGAGCAAACATCGCGCTTTAAGCCTTTTTAATAATATAGGTAACCACACCCCAAATCATAAACTGGTTTTCGGGCGATATCTCTATCGGGCGATACTTTGTGTTTAGCTCGTTGGCGGGCATCAGACGCACACGACCCTCCGCAATCTCGACACGCTTAACGGTGTACTCACCATCGATGTAGCATACCGCCTTGCAGTTGTTATAGGGCTCAACGGCACGGTCGACAACGATAATATCGCCATCGTCCATCGCAGCATCCACCATCGAGACACCATCGATGCGGAAAAAGAAGGTCGACGCCTTGTGCCTAACAATCAGCTTCACAAGGTCTAACTTTTCGCGTATATCTTCGGCAGGCGAAGGAAATCCAGCCTTCACCTCGCCCATAACCAGACTCTCAAACGATGAGGAGTCATCTACGGCATAAGGTCTCATTTTTTCCATACGACACAAAGATATTAAAAAGATATTTGGTTGCACCAAATGAGGCAAAATTTCAAAAAAAAATCGTAACTTTGGGAAACTATTTATCTCTTAGACTATGAAAATACGACACTATCTTTTGGCATTTGCTCTGCTCATTTTGGGTGGTTGCGCCACACAAGAGGCTAAGCAACAGGCCGATGCGGGCAAGTTGGATATCTACGAAGAGTTTGCAACAGAGCTTATCCCCACACGCACGGTATATGTATGGACCCCAGAGGGCTACAATCCCGAAACACGCTATGCTGTGCTTTATATGCACGATGGGCAGATGCTCTTCGACGAGCAGACATCGTGGAATGGTCAGAGTTGGAATGTCGATGCAGTAGCGCAACGCCTTCAAGATGAGGGCAAGTGCCGCCCATTTATCGTGGTGGGCATCGACAACCACCCCACCGACCGTCTTACGGAGTATACGCCCGCCAAGATGCTCAACTATCTCGACCCTAACGACAAGCTACTCAACAAGTTTGACCGAGAGAAGTTTATCGCCGACAATTACCTACGCTTTATTATCGAGGAGCTAAAACCCTTTGTCGATAGCCACTACTCGACACTTAGCGATAGCGCCAACACCGTCGTTATGGGCTCGAGTATGGGCGGTCTTATCTCGCTCTATGCCCTCTCGGAGTACCCCGACATCTTCGGCTCTGCCGCCTGCCTCTCGACACATACGCCCGCCGCTATTGGCGACTTCGAGAGCGCTGCCGAGCCGTGGTCAAAGGCATTCCGCGACTACCTCGCGGACAACCTCCCCGAGGCGAACTCACGCACGGTATATATGGACTATGGCGATGGCACACTCGATGCCAACTACGCCCCATTCCAGACCAAGGTGGATGAGCTATTTGTGGCAAAGGGTTGGACAAAGCCCCACTTTGTAAGCCTTGTATTCCCTGGTCACAACCACGATGAGACATCGTGGCAGAAGCGACTGCACATTCCACTCGAACTACTGCTCGGCGCAGAGTAAACGAAATAGCGACATCGGCACGATACCGATGTCGCAATTTTTTTGCGCTATGCGTAGCCTTAGAACGGTTTGGCGTAGATGCACTTCATATTGCACTCCATCTGCTCTACCGAGCTTGCGCCAACAAGCACCGAGGTGATGCCTCGCTGTGCCAATACCCACGCCAACGCCATCTCGGCAAGGCTCTCGCCACGCTCTGCGGCTTGGGCGTTGAGCTGGCGCAGATGGTCGCGCAACTCGGGTGTTAGACGGCTCGATGGCAGGCTTGTCTCGCGCGACATACGCGAACCCGCGGGAATGGTGTCGAGATACTTATCAGTAAGCAGCCCCTGCGCCAATGGCGAGAACGAGATAAAGCCGATGCCATTGTCGGCACAATAGTCAAGGATGCCCTGCTCCTGCGGTGCACGGTCGAGCATATTGAGGCGACCCTGATAGATAAGCAATGGCACATCGCGCTCACGCAGATACCTATCCGCCACCTTCAACGCCTCCAAAGGCCAACTCGAGATGCCGACATAGAGAGCCTTGCCCGCACGCACAATATCTACCAACGCCTGCAAAGTCTCCTCCAACGGGGTGTTGGGGTCGTAGCGGTGGCTGTAGAAGAGGTCGACATAGTCGAGGTTCATACGCCTAAGGCTCTGGTCGAGACTCGCCATAAGATACTTGCGTGAGCCCCACTCGCCATAGGGTCCGGGCCACATATCATATCCCGCCTTCGACGAGATAAACAACTCGTCACGATAGGGTCGGAAGTCATCGACCATCAAACGACCAAAGGTCTCCTCGGCAGTGCCATACGGAGGTCCATAGTTGTTTGCAAGGTCAAAGTGGGTAATGCCGTGGTCGAATGCATAATGCGTAATGGCACGGCTACGCTCATATGGGTCTACCCCACCGAAGTTGTGCCAAAAACCGAGACTCACCTTGGGCAACAACACGCCACTACGGCCACAACGAAGATATAGATTTTGCGCATCATCATAGCGACTCTCCGCCGCCACATATCTCTCTTTCAGATTCATAGTATTGATATTTAGAGGTCTTTGCCACCGACCAAAAACCATATTACTGATTTACAAAGTTAAAAAATATTTCCGAGAAATGCAAACGGAATATAGTTTTCGACTTGGTTAGTGTTCTCGCTCCCTGATGGAGCAAAAAAAAGAGAGGGGCTCGAACGACGAAACTGTAGCGCGGATACCGCTAAAAAAGGCGCAGCCGAAGGCGAGCAATAAATCGCAATCATATCAGATCAGTCCAAAATTTCGGTGGAGGTCTAAAAAGAATTATACATTCCGTTATTGCAAGGAATTGCATTTACATACGGTCGTGATACCTTTTTCGTTCTATGCAATTTCGTAGCAATCTACCATTGTTAATCAACCTTGCTGATACCGCAACCCTCCGCCCATAAACAGCGGTAGATCCCCACGGTCGGCAAAGATGCAAATCACAACCACGACTCTCAAGGTTGCCCTCCCTCGGGATGACGAGTTGTACGCTGACCTATCATCTCTCTACTCATAACACGCATCGCGTGCATCTGCCACCAAAAAACAAAAAAGGAAGACTTTCGTCTTCCTTTTCGTACCCCCTCAGGGGCTCGAACCCTGGACCCCAACATTAAGAGTGTCGTGCTCTACCAACTGAGCTAAAGAGGCATACACAACCTTTTCGATTGCGAGTGCAAAGATAAGGCACTTTTTTGAATCTGCAAAACTTTTTGAAGAAAAATTGCAAAAATTTTTTACTTTATTCATATCTAAAACATCAAAGCGCAATCAATCAGCAAGTTAGCATCAAGCGACAGAAATCATTAAAATTTCATTTTTCTATTGCCTATTGCAATTACCATATATAAATAGTATCTTTGTTACAAAGGAAATTATAAAAAATCACCGATTATGAGAAGGATTGCAACTCTGCTTATCGCAATTTTAGCGGTTGGCGCACTCTCGGCACAGACACCAAAGTCTGTTATCAAGGCGGCTCTTGATGGTGACAGAGCAAAGGCTACGGAGAAGTTTCAAAAGCTAAACGACAAGTCAAAGGCGCAGATGCCCGAGATGTGTGCGCTTGCCGAGGCGGTACTCCTTGCCGAGTCGGAGAGCGACAGTGCAGACCGCTACCGCAGTTACGAGATATTCAGCAACAACTGGGATGCTATCCGCTCATCGACCGCTCTTTTCAAGTTGATGAAGGCGTGTAACACCTCGCTCGACGACCTACGCCTACGCCTTGAGCAGCGCTCGTTGGTATATGTTGGCGACAGAGATATCGAGCAGCTATGGAGCGACTATCTCGCCTTGGCGAAGGTTGCAAACCACAGCCAGATTGACTACATCGAGCAGCGACTTATGGAGCGCATCTACAAGGATTGTTGCGAGGAGAACAGTGTACCAGCATACGACCGTTATCTAAGGCTCTACCCCATATCGGAGTTTACGGAGGATGTCGTAGTGCGCCGTACCTTGCTGCTCTACAACGAGGCGATGACCACCACGGATGAGGCTATCGTCGAGAAGTTTACGAAGGATTTCCCCACCTACAAGGATATTGCTTCTGTCGAGAAGCGCTTGATGGATATGCGCTACGAGCGTGTAACGACCAGGGGCACGCTCGAAGATTTGCAGTGGTTCGAGGCCCTCTACCCCGACCACGAGCAGCGTGAGCATATCCGCCAGCTTATGGCGGACAAGGTATACCCCACGCTTGAGGAGAGCGTGGCCGCCTTCGAGCAGTTTATCGCCGACTACCCCAATGCTCGCCAGGTCGAGGAGGCGAAATATCGTCTTGAGGTGCTAAAAATCAACCTCAACAAGGAGTGTAAGGCTATCGTCGCCTACCTTGTGAAGTATGGCTACGACCACAACTATCCACGCTTTATGCGCTACTTGGTCGAGGAGCACGACATCCTTATTCAGAGTGGCGATCTCGCACAACTATCACTCATCCGCTACCGCAATAGCGAGGGCAAGGAGGGATATCTCTCGCTCGATGGCGAGATTGCTATCGAGGCTAAATTCGACGGCTCGGCAAACTACTACTTCCCCGTAGTTGCCGACACTAACGAGAAGCCTTGCGACTTCCGCCGTGACCGCAACCTCGCTATCGCATCGCAGGATGGCAAGTGGGGCGTGTTGAAGCCCAATGGCGAGTGGCTCCTGAAGCCCGAATATCTCGGTGTGGCGTTTCTCGACAAGGAGATTGTTTGCGCCAAGAGCATCGATTACGGCACCGAGGAGTCGGAGTCGATGCGCTATGTTTGTTCGTCGTTCGACTATGAGGGCGCAACGAAGAGTGCCAACCTAACTTTCTACGACAACCCAGGCATTCCTATGTTCAAGAGCTTCGACACCAAGTGGTTTGAGTCGGAGATTATCATCGAGGCTAATAGCGACGGCTGGACCAACAGCATCTACGATGCTAACGGCGTGCTTATCTCATCTACGATGTCGTCGCTCTCGCAACTTACGCCCGACTACAAGTCGTTCACATCCGACGATGGCGTTGTTTACGCCATCAACCGCAAGGGTCAGTATCAGTGGTTTAAGTTCCGCTCATACACCCTACGCAACATCAAGGACAATATCCTCTTCGGCATCAGCAACGAGGGTAAGTATGCCCTTATCGACCTCGATGGCGGTAAGATTTACTATCAGGAGTACAAGGCTATGGAGCCTATGTCGTATGGCAGAATTGCTGTTAAATACAACGACGACAGTTGGGGCTATCTCGACAGCGAGTTCAACCCCGTGGTCAAGGGCTACAAATATGCTTCGTCGTATAGCTGCGGCGCTGCGGTGGTATTTGTCGATGGCGGTTGGCACCTTATCGACACCGCAGGCAAGAGCATTGGTCGTAGCTACGATGCATTGTGGCCACTTAAGGACTTCCCAGGTTTGTTCTGCGCAGGTTTGGAGGATAAGTTTGGCATTATCGACTCATATGGCGATGTTGTAGTGCCTTTGGAGTATATCCCCACCAATGTATCGCACAATGTCTTGGAGGGCTTTACCGAGAACTCGGTATCGATCTACGACGGCATTGCTCGTTGGGGCAACGGCATCAACACACCGCTCTTTACCAAGCGAGAGGTTGCCGAGACCTCAACTACAGTAGAGTGTGCCGAGGCGGTGGCTGAGACTCCCGTTGAAGCGCCCGCCGAGGTAGCTGCTGAAGCACCCACGGAAACAACAACAGAGACGCCAACCGAGGTAGTTGCTGAATAAAAAAATTCCCGAGAGCAAATCTCGGGATTTTTTTATCTTATGTCACTATTCCACTCGTTTCCGCCATCTTCGTAGATTACCGGGCGGTCACCTGATATCTTCTTAGCCGCTAAGTATGCTTCGTAAAGCGCAATACCATTGGCGCTATCATCGGCAAGGAAGTAGGCAACAACCGATGCGTGGCGTTTGGTCGTATGTATCATCTGCACAACACGCTCGGTATACTCCTTGCGCCACTTGGGGTCGTTCGAGGGGTTGCCACCCTTACGGCGTGAAGCACCCGCCTTTGATGAGTTAATAGGCGCTGTGAGGGCTACATAAACGCCATTAGCATCGCACCACTCCAACACCTCTTCCGAAGGCACACCCGCCGAGAAACGAATTTGGCGCTTACCCTCGTTGTAGGCTTGCTCCACATCGTCGATTGTAGATATTGGCGACATACGATGCCACGCAGCTGATAGTCGTTCGCCATTTACCACAATGCCCTTATCGTCAAACGACATTTCGCGCAACGCCGCGGGCAAATCGTATACCTCGGCCTCACGGCCTGCAATGCGGTTGACAAGGCGAAGCGAGATACGCTGGGGCGACTCTGCGCTCCACAGCACCGAGTCGGGCGCAGGAGCACCAAAACGCATAGTATCGACGCCATACATACCGAGCTCTACATCGAGTCTACCACCCGAGAGGCGAGTGGTGTCGTTGAGATATAATTCGTACTCCAAGCGCGAAGACTTTGCGCCAAGCGTAAGGTTCTGCATAACAACGCCAAAATCGACATTTACGATGCCACCATTGGCGATGTTGGTGCGATAGAAGATATCGCGCACGCGCACACGCGGCTGCGAAATAACATATAGTGTTGGGCCCATGGCCTTGTCGAAGCACTCGATAGCCTCGACATCCTTGCCATCAGCAAGGCGCAACTCTACCCTATTCTTATCCTCGCGCGAGAGCTTGGTGATATTAAACTCTGTGGCGGCGTGACCATTTGTTGCGCCACCGGCACGCTTACCGTTTACATATAGCTCGTAAGGCATACCCACGCCCTCGACACGCACTACAACCTGGCGTTCCAACCACGAAAAGGGGAAAGTAAACTCGCCAGCCAACACATTATCCGACGATGCCTCAAGCGTAACTGGCTGCATAAAGCGTTGACGCTCCATTTTGCGTTCCTTCGCCAACTGGGCCGAGGGATAGGGAATCAGTCGACCACGATGGGGCTCACGGCCATCAGGCTTATTGGCGCTTGCCGAGACGGTATAAAGCATCACCGCCAAGGCCAAGAGTGAATATCTTAGAAAGTTCTTCATCTTCTACTTCTTGTTTTGATACGAGGGTCGTGAATTACGCCACTCCACAATCTCTGGAGTAAGTTCGTCGAGGCGGTCAATCCACACCCTATTCTCCACCAGACGGCGACGGTCATAGTCGATACGGTCGGTGATGGGAAACTCGGGTTTGCGCTGTACCGAGGCACTCTCACGGCGCGTAGACTGAATGGTGCGGGTGTGTACCGAATCACGAGCAGGGCGTAGCTCGTCGTACCAGTCAAAATCAGGCAAGCGTAACTCCTGGTCCTCGGGAATCATCTGCACGGGATAGAGCACATACTCAGGATTCTGCTTATAGGCAATCTTATCCATCTCACCATCAACCAAATAGAACGAAATAGACGACGACTCAATATACATCATGGCAGTAACATCAGGTGCATCATCCTCCTGCATATAATAGATGGTTTGGGCATTGCCATCAACATCGTTACGATATACCTCGCCATTAGCGAAGTAGGCATTCATATCCTTACCCTTCACCTGGTTGTAGTACATCGTGTCAATCTCGATACCCATTATCGGATCACCCATAAAGTGTGCACGCTTGAGAGTTTGATTCTCGGTATAGACATGCATCGAATCACATGTAATCTGGTTGTCCTCATTCCATAAAATGGGGTCGTGGTAGAGACGAATCACCGAGTCGGTATTGAGTATGGTCATCGAGTCGGCACGCATCTGCGAGTCGGAGCGATACATACGCACATTGCGGTAGGCCTTGATAAGTTTATAGACACTATCGGGCGGAATGACAGGCTCTCGATTTAGCGATTCAGCCATAAGTGAGTCAACAGCAGTACTATCGGCAAGCGTATCACGATTCATGTCCACACTATCGCGCTCTGGAAGTGAGTCGACGGCCACCTTGGCGAGACTGTCAGCCAAGCTATCAATGGTATAGGTTTCGCCCTTATACTCCTTACCTCGGCGTGCTGCTCGCTCCATCGCCTTATCAATTTTATGGCGACGACGCTGCTCGGCGCGCTCCTTGATACGCTCCATACGCGCCTTCTCCTCGTCGGCTATACGCGACGACTTAGCAATACGCTTAGCTACGATAGAGTCAATCTTGATTTGGAGGATCGAGTCCTTGATATGCTGTATCGAGTCCTGCTCGCGCTTAACTATCGAATCCAACGAGTCACGAACGATGCGCTCAGCTGTTCGAATAGAGTCTTTGATACGGCGCTTCTCCAACTTAGCACGATAGCGCAACTGCTTAGCCGTGGGCATGAATACTGAGTCACTCTGAAGGCTATCCACCGAAAGACTATCTATCAAAAGAGTATCCACCGAGATAGTATCCTTGACAATAGCATCCTCCACCTCTCTATCCTCTGCACCAAAGCTATCGACCTTCGTAGGATGCGACCCAGACATATCACCCGAATCCAAAGCACTAGGCTTATCGTCTACCTTTCTATCATCACTCTTAGGTGCGGGCATTTCATTATCCACCTCGCGGTTGCTACGACGCTCCTGACGCTCACCGCCATCTTTATTCTCTTTACGCTCGTTGCGTTGCTCTTTGCCCTTGTCTAGCTCTTTTGCTTGTTGCTTGGCATCACCCTTTAGCGACTTAGCATCTTCGCCCAAGGTCTTAGAGTTTGGGGTAGAGTTAGGCGTAGGTGGCATCATATTCTCGCCCTGTTGGAGAGAATCTGGCTTAGTAGCCCCCTCAAGAGTAGCCACCACCTCATCTGCTCCACCCTGCATAGTGCTATCCCGATGCTCCACCTTTGGTGCAGCCGAGATAGTATACATCCAAAGGGTATCTGCCGAGAGAAACAACGAATCGGGCTCCGAGGGGTCGTAGTTAATCATCGAGGGTCGGCGTGTAAAGAATGCATTGCCTGGGTCGTCCCACCACTCGCCATAGTCGGCAAAGCCAAGGATTTTCTGTGTAGTGTCATCAACCTGCAAGTTGCCACGGCCGATAATGTGATTGTCGGTACGGTAATATTTGATGCTATCGGCCCACACCTCTCTCTCGGGCGAGAGCAGGTAGGCATCGCGCGTTAGGTGGTGCAAATCTTCGGCCTTCGTATAGGTACCCTCATTGGCGAAGAGATACTCATCCTTATCGTTCCAAATATTGGTATTCGTGAAGTAGCGGGCATCCTCGGTCTGGGTATTGAAAATCACCGAGTCGCCAGTCATCTGATAGGTCTCATCACGCATCTCAACACGGTCTACTGCGATAAGTTCGTGTGTCGAGGTGTTGTAGTAGCCACGCTCCGACTCCATATGGCTCTCACCCTTGTCGACATAGCAGCCACCGTGGAACTTACCTACCTCGGCAGCAGTATCAAAAGTGCAGTGGTAGGTGTACATCACAGCATCGCCATCGACAACCTTGATAAGCTCCGAGAAGACCGTAGCACGGCTCTCATCGCGGTTATACTCCGCCCTATCGCCGTAGACATATGTGGTATTCTGATTGATAAGCACATTGCCGAAACACTCAAAGCTCTGGTTAGAGTAGCGCACAGCACTATCGGCAAGGATAACGGCGCCATTGTGGTGGGCAGCGAAATTTCCAACAAGGATAAAGATTGTAGAGTCACCCTTGTCAATAAGGTAGCTATCATCAGCAACCATATCGACAAGATGCTTTTCACCTGAACTCTTCTTGGGCTGAGCCGCAGGCATCGCCTCAGAAGCTGGTGCAACGACCTCCAACAAAGGCAGATAGCCCCTCACCATACGGCCACTTGCCGCATAGAGAAAGGCTCCGAGAACGAGGCTAAGGACAACTATCGAAAAGACTCTCTTACGCTGCATAGACCTATTTTATCCAATTCTTGTTTACAAACTCACCATCACGATACTCCGGGTCAATATAGACATACATAGCCTGAATCTTCTTATCGAGCCACTCCCTAAAGGTTCGCTCCTGTTTACGCTGCAAGGCTATCTCCTCCAAGCGGATATAGTCCTCCTCCAACGATGCTGTGTGGGCGGGGATAATCTCGACGAGCTTAACAATCTTACTCATCTGATTACCCTTCATATCGGCAGTCTGGAACGAATCCGATACCTCGCCAACCTTTAGTCGCATAAGTGCGCTATAATCCTCCAACGACTTGCCACCCTGTGAGCCGAAATCCTCCTTAAGGAAGCGTGTAGCGGTCATACGAGCGCCATCGTAGACACCCATACGCTCCAAGACATCGTGGTTCGACACAATACCACCATTGTGCTTCGACGAGGCATCGTCAGAGAACTTGAGTGCCGCCTCCTCAAACGAGAGTGAATCAAGACGAATAAGTCGTGCAATGCTGTCCAACTTGTGGGCTGGCTCCATAAGCTCGTCACGCGTAAAGGTTGGACGAAGAACAATATGGCGACAGTGATACAATTCACCCTTCTTGTCAATTAGCTCTATGATGTGAAATCCAAACTCCGTCTCGACAATCTCTGACACCTGACCAGGCTTTAACTTCTCCAACGCCTCGGCAAAGGGACGAACATACATCGACGAGGGTGAAGGCTCCATCTCACCACCACGGATTGCCGAGCCATCAATAGAGTACATACGCGCCAACACCGAGAACTTCGTCTTACCCGTGATAACACGCTCACGCATATCAAGCAATCGTTCTTTGGTACGCTGCTGAGCCTCCTTTAACGACGAGGGGAATTTCGTAATATGGGCATATACATACTGCTCACCAATCATTGGCAAGCTATCCTTGTCGATATTGTTGTAGAAGCGCTCAACCTCACCCGGAACAACGGTGATGCCACCAATAACATCGTTACGCATAGCTTGGGCATAGCTCTGTTCCTCGTAGCGCTGGCGCAACATCTCGCGGTAGTTAAAGATAGGCATATGCTCCCTAGCCTCCAACTCAGCGATGCCACCAGCCTCCGAGATAAGCTGCTGCATATAATTCTCAATCATCGCAGCGATATCCGAGGTATTGGTCTCCACCGAATCAATAAGAGCCTGATTGTAGAGCAACTTCTGCTCCAACAAACCCTCCAACGCCTCGTTCATAGGATCGCGGTCAGAGGTGTAACCCATCTGTCGACGCTGCTGAACGAGCGCCTCGGCATACTCCTTAACCTCCGAGTGGAGAATCGACGAGCCACCGACAACGGCAACAACCTTATCGAGCATAACCTGTCGACGCTGCTGTGCCTGAACATCAATTGCCGAACTTAGAAGTGTAGCGGCAACAACCGCCAAAGTGATAATCTTACGCATATTTATTTTTCTATTTTTTTCTAATTAATAGCTGTGCTATCTGTACTCTCTACGGGGATATCCTCCTCCAAAATCTCCTCCTCCAAAATCTCTACTTCGCTCTCTACCTCCGCATCGGGCACATAGCTCATCGTGCGCATAGCTGTGGTATCAGCGATTTCGATACGCCCAGCAGTAAATGCCTCACGACGAAGCTCTTCCTCGTAGGCCGTAACAATCTCGGCACGACGCTCGGCATAGAGCCTACGGCGGATATCATCCTCGACGCACTCTATGGGTGCTGTATCGCCCTTGCGAGCCACATCCATAATCACGAAGTGGAATATTGCATCATCGCTCGACATCTGCTGAGGTCCACTCTTCTGCAACAACGCACTATAATCACGCGAACGCTCTGTAGGGAGATTGCTCAAGAAGTCGGAGTACGACACCCAAGCGCCCGACATATCGACCAACGACAACGAGTGCTTTTCGACCAAAGCCTGAAGCTCCTCGACCGAGCCACTATCTGCGGCACGCTTCAGTGCCGATTGTAGGTTTGAGGTATTGCGGAACGAGCGTGGCACCTTAACGACAAAGCCTCGCACCTTGTGGTGGTCGAGCTTGAAGAGTGCACTACGCGAACGATAATACGAAATAATCTGCTGGTCGGTAATCTCGAAGTCTATGGCATTGTCGATATAGTATTGGTCGAGGCTACGCATAATTAGCGACTGGCGGTAGCCCTCAACAAGGCGTTCGATATCCTCGGAAGATGATGATAGCACCTGCTCGGCACGCTTCATCTTGAGCTGCTTGAGCACCCAGTTATCGACATACATACGGGCAAAGGTAACGCTATCGTCACCCACCAAGCCCTGAGGCAAGGCTCGCTGCAACTCGTCGCGCATAAGCGATACGCCATCGACAGTTGCTATCGTATTCTCCTCGTCATGGCGCGAGAAGTCCACACCCTCGATACACGAAGTCATCAAGGTTGCCACAACGGGGAGTATGTATAGTAGTTTACGCATAATCATCTTGCAAAGATAATACAATTCTTCGTAAAGAACGAATCTTCGTAGAAGATTATTGCGCTAACCGAGAAAATATCAATGAGAAATGAGTAATTAGAAATTAGCAAAGAGCAAAGAGGCGCAGATAGAGAAAAAGACCGAAGA
>JAGBYO010000148.1 GCA_017628735.1 Alistipes sp.
AATTGACGAATTTATCTACCTCTCCATTTATACTCTGCGCCTAACCCATCTAAGACAACATACTGTAGTAGCTTTTGATGAAAACTTGGAGTATATCTCGCCATTATCAATCGCTGCTCTTCTGTCTCTTGGTTTGAATCATAATTATATAAACCATGAAACTCACCACAACGACAATTTAATCTTTCGGGCAACGCATTCACCACTCGCAAATGCCCCTCCCGATACCGCACATCCGTCAGGAGACGCTAGCAAACCAATGGGTGTAAAAGGTGGGAGATCGTGTATTACTATTCTAACTGATCTGTTGCGTAGAAATATGATTTCAGAATCCTGGCCATTTCGGTAGCAAAACATCTATATAAGAACTTTTGAATATCTTTATCAAGGTCAGATAATTGTTGCCCATCAATCTCGGAATGTCTCAATGATATAATACCATCAATAGCCTTGTCTATTTGCTCTGGCTTTATAGTTGACTTTTGCCCCAATGCATTGATGATGCTTATATTGAGTAATTTGGATATATCTCTATTCTTAATGGCCGCCTTCATTCTATTGGCCATTATTTTAGTCTCTTCATCTTGAAATTGTGATAGTATTTCAAGAAAAATATCTGCTAAAGTTTTCATATTTGTTATTTTAGTCTATTCTTTAATTCTTCAACCGTTAATGTTCGATCATTAACTTTTCGATGCAACATAGCATGGCAATTAGGACATACTGGAACTAAATCTGTTTTATAATTTATCTTATACTCTTTACCTATTTCAGAAATTGGGACGATGTGATGAATGTGTATAAATCCCATACCCATTTCCCCATATTTATCTTCAAAGGACATATCGCATACTGCACATTTGGTCCCATGGTATTTTATTGCTTCTCTTCTTGCCTTCGGATTGCGTTCATATACATTGACATATACCGATTTTCTATAGCCCTCTGTATCAGGTTGACAATCTTGCTCATCTAATTCATTAGATATATTATCAACAAATCTATTTTGTGTTAATATGCCATAATATTCATTATATATTTTTCTGTCACCTACAAGATTTTTCCCTTGACCTTCATAATACTCAATAGTTGCTAAATATGATTGTAGAGCACTAGATAGTCCTAATTTCCCAAAATCATTGTAAATTCCTTCTAAGAATACTCTTCTTAAAGACTGTTTGATTTGACCTTTAACAATTTCACCTGACAGCATACAACGATATGTAGGTAAACACCATCCAAGAAATCCTCGTTTTGAAATGTTGTGTTTCAAATATAGTTGTTTTGCTGCATCTTCTGCAGTAATTTTGTTCGAGCATACAGCTAAAACAGCATTATATATAAGATTATCCTTATCCATAATTATTTTAGTTATGTTTATATCCTTATTTTTACTTCAAAGTTACTCATAATCTCTAAACAAAAAGAGAAAAAGCCGAAACTTTTTCTCTCCACTCGCAAACCTTGATGTATCGCTCAGTATGTTTGCCTTCTAAATTTTGATAAATTCGTTGTTGCTCATAGTGCTACGGCTCTACCGCCACCTTAATCACGCCGTCGAGCTTGTTCTCGAACAGGTGGTACGCCTCGGCGATGTCGGCGAGTTTGTAGCGGTGCGTAATCAGTGGCGTCGTGTCAATCTTGCCATGCTCGATTAGTCTCAAAATCTCCGCGCAATCGCAGCCGTCCACGCCGCCCGTTTTGAAGGTCAGATTCTTGCCGTACATCTCGGGCAGTGGCAGCGTCTGCGGCTTATCATACAGCGCCACGACCGTCACAATCGCATTCGGGCGAGCACACTCCCACGCCAGGCGGAAAGTATCCTCCGCACCTGCGACTTCCAGCACCACATCAGCCCCTCCACGCTCGCATTTTTGGCGCACTGTGGCGATACAATCCTCTGGTGCAACAACTTCCACGCTCGGATAGTGTTCGCGCACGAAACGGGCTCTTTCGGGCGATTTCTCGCACACGATGATGTGCTTCGGCTGCTTCAACATCACGCAGAGCAGCGTGCAAATTCCCGTTGGTCCCGCGCCGATAATCAGCACCGTATCGTCGGGCTTAATCTCCGAAATACGAGCCGCCCAAAATCCCGTCGCCAGCACATCGCCCACCAGCAACGCCTGCTCGTCGCTCACGCTGTCGGGGATGCGGTTGAGGCCCTGGTCGGCATACGGCACACGCACATACTCTGCCTGTCCGCCATCGATGCGACAGCCGAGCGCCCAGCCACCATTGGGGTCGGTGCAGTTGTTCACAAAGCCATTTTTGCAGAAGAAACACTCGCCGCAGAAGGTCTCCACATTGACTGTCACACGGTCGCCCGCCTTGACGCTGCGCACCTCGGAGCCTACCTCCTCAACGACACCAACCATCTCGTGGCCAACGGTTATGCCAGGCACAGCACGAGGCACGCTACCGTGCTTGATATGCAGGTCGCTGGTGCAGATACTGCCGAGCGTAATGCGCACAATGGCATCGCGCGGGCCTTGCAACTCGGGCTTCGGCTTATCTATTAACTCGAACTTGCCAGGGGATATGTAGGTGTAGGCGAGCATGGTTTAATTTGGTTTTACATTTTTCAAAGCATCTTCCACCTGCTGACGCTCATTGCTACCGATAGTTGCGAGTCGCAACAACGGGATACCGTATGTGGCAAGTATGCGATTCTTCTTTTCATCACGCACCGATTGTGTCGTACCCTCCTTATGATGTTGGTAGCCGTCAGTTTCGATTGCGAGTACCGGTTGCTTGCTCACTCTGTTGTAGAGCAGAAAATCGATATGCGTTTTTGGGTGCAACGCATAAGTTTTATCATCATCCGACAGCAACGATACATCACGCAGGAGTTGTCGCAAAGGTTGATGGCAAACAATACCCAAATGACAGAACTCGGTACTCTCCTCAATTATCTGCTCCAACATCGCATAGGTTAGATTTTCAGAATCGTACTCCGAAATGCGCTTATGTTCTTTCAAGTACGCCAATCGAGCCTCGGT
>JAGBYO010000149.1 GCA_017628735.1 Alistipes sp.
AGCAAAGGGCAAAAAGATGTGGGGTTAAGACCCCAAACATATTTATAATCCTCCCCAAACCCCTCCTTTGATAAGGAGGGGCTTGTTGCAGACCGATGGTCTGCGGGCTAACGCCCAGGGGAGCAAAGAGCATAGAGCATAGAGGCGCAGATAGAGAAAAAGACCGAAGAGACCTAAAAGACCAAAGAGAAGACACGGACAATATGTATCGGTGATACCCGACCTCTCTCTGGTCTCTCTAGTCCCTCTGGTCTCTCCGTTCTCTCTGGTCAAAAACACTCTCACCATCCAGCCAGCACTACCATAATTTGTTGTCAAAAGGGGTTAGCTGTGGCCTCGATAAAGAGTTGGGCTGGAAGGGACATACTAAAATGTATTTCCCTTTCAGCCCAAGGATTGAGAGGTCGCAGATGACCCCTTTTCACATCAAATTACTCGTGGTGATAGGGTTCGTTGCGGAGTATGGTAAAGGCTCGGTAGAGCTGTTCGGTGAAGATGGCACGCACTATCTGGTGTGAGAAGGTCATTTTCGACAGCGAGAGCATCGCATTAGCACGCTGATAGACTGCATCCGAGAAGCCGTAGGGGCCACCAATAACAAAGACAAGGCGTTTGGTACCAGCCGACATACGGCGTTGCAGGAGGTCGGCAAACTCTATGGAGCGTAGCTCGGCACCTCGTTCGTCGAGGAGCATAAGGTGGTCGGAGTCGTTGAGTAGGCGCAAGATAGACTCACCCTCAAGACGCTTCTGCTCCGCCTCGGAGAGCTTCTTCGTATTACGCACATCGGCAAGTGTCGTAATGGCGAACTTGACATAGTGATTTATGCGCTTTGCGTACATCTGCACCAACGCCTCAACCTCCTTCATATCGGTCTTGCCGACAACAATTAGCTCAACATTCATAGGCTACAAATCGCTATTCCACTCACCGTCTGCACCTTCGTATATAATAGCACGGCTATCGCCCTTCGATTTTAGGAGTTCGTAGGCACGGTACATATTGTATCCATTGCCAGCATCGCCACCCAACGAGAAGGCGATAATCGAGCAGTGATTTTGTGCGCGGTGGTACATAGTCTCGACACGGCGCAGATAGTCGCTCTCCAACTCGGGGGCGTTGGCGGGTGTGCCACCTACCGAACGGTCGTCGCCACGCGATGGCGAGGAGAGGGCGGCACAGTCGATGACATAGATTCCCACACGGTCGCAAATATCGTAGTACCAGTCGGGCTGGGGAAACTCGGGCATAAGGCAGTTGATGCCTCGCTGCTTGAGCGCCTTAATCTCGCGCTCGGTGGTTGCCTTATCCTTAGCGGCATTATATCGCTCCTTCTTGAGTGTCAACGGCTTACCAAAGGCTGTTATCTCACCTGCCTCGTTGTAACCATAATCGACAAAGCCCACCTTCAAGGGGATATACTCACGCAAGATTCCGCTTAGCTTAATATATAGCGTAAGGTCATAAAGCTTGGGATTTGAGGGCGACCAACGATTGGGGTTGGAGTTATAAATCCATGGTCTGAAAGAGATAGTATCGCGCGAATGACCCTCCATAGGGTAATCATTGACACTATACTCCATCAGCTTGCCATCGGGGGCGTAGATATCGTAGCCCACCTCGATGGTCTCCGTAGTTGAGAAGTCGTTGGTGGCGAGGATATCGAGCCTTAGCTGCGCAAAGCGCTCCAACGAGTCGGGCACAAGGCGCACATTGAAGTCGTAGATGCCCAAACGGCGCTGTGCGAAGATATAGCTATTAGCGAACTGCTCGCGCTCAGCCTCCTTCAAGCCCTCGTCGAGGAGTGCCATATATGGCTCATCTACAACGACGACAGCCACGATATTGTCGCCCTGGTCGAGGTAGGGTGAGATAAAGAGGTCGGTGGGTGTGAACTGGTCAATAGGCGAGGTTATCTGCTTGCCATTCACGAAGATAGTGAAGTCAGCACCCACACCCTCGATATGGAGGAAAGCGTTGTAGTCGTTCCACGATGCGGGCACCTCGATATGCTGCTCGTAAACACGGCGCACCGTGCCCTCCTCCGTTTCGAACTGCAACACGGGGCGGAAGGCGATATGCTTGTCGATGTTGGTGCGGATGTCGCGCTTGGCATCCTCGCGCTTGTCGTAGGTGAGAAACTCCGAGCGAGCGATGCGGGCTTGAGCCATGGCAACAACGGGCAGAGCGAGAGCCACAAAGGCGAGCAAAAGTGCGGTATATCGGGTAGTTTTCATAGCGTCAATATATAATTAAGTATCACAAAAGTACAAAAAACTGCACAATTAGCAATCGTTTGCAAAAAATTTAGTAACTTTGCACGATTATCGACCATACTATATGGTAGATACTCCACTACGATACAAACGAATAAAACGAAATAGAAGTATGAAACTTATCCGAATTGCCGATATCCTCAAGATGGAGGGCGACGGCAGAGAGATTACAGTGAAGGGCTGGGTACGCACCAAGCGTGGCAACAAGAATGTTGCATTTATCGCGCTCAACGATGGTTCGTGCGTGGCAAACATTCAGATTGTTGTCGACCTCGCGAAGATTGACGAAGCTGAGCTTAAGGGCGTTACCACAGGTGCATGTTTGCGCGTTGATGGTAAGCTCGTTGCATCGCTCGGTCAGGGTCAGGGCGTAGAGGTTCAGGCAGAGAAGATTGAGATTTACGGCACTGCCGACCCCGAGACCTACCCCTTGCAGAAGAAGGGTCACTCGTTGGAGTTCTTGCGCGACATCGCATACCTTCGCCCCCGTACCAACACCTTTGGTGCTGTGTTGCGTATCCGCCACGCTATGGCATACGCTATCCACAAGTACTTCAACGACAAGGGTTTCTACTACTTGCACACTCCGCTTATCACCGCCTCGGATTGTGAGGGTGCTGGCGCGATGTTCAATGTATCGACCCTCGATATGCAGAATCCTCCCCGCAACGAGGACGGCACGGTAGACTACACCCAGGACTTCTTCGGCAAGCATTGCAGCCTTACCGTATCGGGTCAGTTGGAGGGTGAGCTTGGCGCATTGGCTCTCGGTCAGATTTACACATTTGGCCCTACCTTCCGTGCCGAGAACTCTAACACCCCCCGCCACTTGGCAGAGTTCTGGATGATTGAGCCCGAGATGGCATTCTATGAGTTGCAGGATGATATGGACCTCGCCGAGGACTTCCTCAAATATTTGATTCGCTACGCCTTGGAGAACTGCCGCGAAGACCTTGAGTTTATGAACAAGATGTGGGACAAGGGCCTCTTGGAGCGCCTCCAGTTCGTCTTGGACAACGACTTCGTGCGCCTCAACTACACCGAGGGTATCGAGATTTTGAAGGCTTCGGGCAAGAAGTTCGAGTTCCCCTGCGACTGGGGTTGTGACCTTCAGTCGGAGCACGAGCGCTACCTCGTTGAGGAGCACTTCAAGCGCCCTGTAATCCTTATCAACTACCCCAAGGAGATTAAGGCATTCTATATGAAGCAGAACGACGACGGCAAGACCGTGCGTGCAATGGATGTTCTCTTCCCCCAGATTGGCGAAATTATCGGTGGTTCGGAGCGTGAGGCAGACTTTGGCAAGCTTTGTGCAAGAGTCGATGAGTTGGGTATGAGCCGTAAGGAGCTTTGGTGGTACCTCGACACTCGTCGTTGGGGTTCGGCACCTCACTCAGGCTTCGGTTTGGGCTTTGAGCGCTTGCTTCTGTTTGTTACGGGTATGGGCAACATCCGCGATGTTATCCCCTTCCCCCGTACTCCGAAGAACGCCGAGTTCTAAACATCGAGTGCCCCACAAACGGCCGGCCCACCTGGCCGACCGTTTTTTATGTATGGTCGTTTAAGAAATAAGTGTGCGTAAGAGATGACGAGTCGACTTCAACAAACAATCCAGTTGCAGCAGAAGATATCGCCGCAACAGATACAGATGATTAAGCTACTTGAGTTGCCCACGATGCAACTCGAGGAGCGCATCAAGCGTGAAATTGAGGAGAATATCGTCTTGGAGGAGGATACGGAGAGTAAAAACGAGGAGGATGCCCCCGAGAAGATCTCCGTAGATGACTATATTGGCAAGGAGGACGATACGCCCGCATACAAGGCGCGTGTAAACAACTTCTCGAAAGACGATAAACAACGCCCCGTATATATCACTGAGGGTCACTCACTTAGCGAGTCGTTGGTAGAGCAATTGCGTTTCCGTTCGCTAAGCGATGAGGAACTCTTGGTGGCAGTATATATCGTGGGTAGTATCGACGACGATGGCTATCTTCGTCGTGACCTTGAGTCGCTCTCCGACGACCTCGCCTTTACGCGCGGATTGGATGTTTCGACTGCCGAGATAGAGCGCATACTGCATATCGTACACGAGTTGGAGCCTGCGGGCATCGGCGCTCGCATACTCCAAGAGTGCCTCACTTTGCAACTTGAGCGCCTAACACTCGACACACGACCTAAGCGCTTGGCGCTCAAAATCGTAACCAACCACTTCGAGGCCTTTGCCAAGAAGCACTACGAGCGACTTATGGAGCGCCTTCGTATCAGCGAGGATGAGTTCCGTGAGGCCATCGACTTTATCCGCACACTCTCGCCCAAGCCGGGCAACCTCTACACCGAGGGAGGCATCGACACCACGCCATATATCACACCCGACTTCCTGTTGGACAACAGCGACGGCGAGATGCGCCTAACGCTCAATACAAAGGGTGTTCCCGAGGTGCGTATCTCGCGCCGTTACCGCGATATGATTAAGGATATGGTGGCTGCCGACGGCACGGTAAAGGCCGAGGATAGAGAGGCTGTGCAGTTCGTAAAGTCGAAGATAGACTCGGCCAAGTGGTTTATCTCGGCAATCAAGCAACGCCACGACACGCTGATGCGCACGATGCAGACCATTCTCGACTTCCAACGCGAATACTTCCAAGACGGCGACAAGAGCAAGCTGAAACCTATGATTTTGAAGGATATAGCCGACCGTACCGACCTCGATGTATCGACCATATCGCGCGTTGTAAATAGCAAATATATACAGACCCACTTTGGCATCATCTTGCTAAAATCGCTCTTCTCCGAAGGCATGCAAACCGTGACGGGCGAGGAGGTGTCGAGCCACGAGATTAAGACAATCTTGGAGGAGTGTATCGAGAATGAGGATAAGCGACACCCGCTCACCGATGAGAACCTAATGGACATTCTTCGTAATAAGGGTTACTGCATCGCTCGCCGAACGGTGGCGAAGTATCGCGAAATGCTCGACATACCGGTGGCGAGACTAAGGAAACAGCTATAAAAAGAGCAAAGTTCAAAGAGCAAAGAGCAAAGAGAGTGTATAGACATAATACCTTATCTTTCATCTTTGCTCTTTTATCTTTCCTATCGATTTTTCCGCTTCACCCCTCATTTATGGCGGTTCGCCTAAAAAATCGCCAAAAAGTTGTGGCAGTTTGCCAAAAAATCACTATCTTGCGCTCAAAATAATAGATAAGGGTATACGAAACATCCATTTGCCATCGTTTGATTGGTGCGCTAAATGGTTACTTATCTTTTGAAAAAGGAGAATTATTAACTAAAACTACATTAAAAACTATGAGAAAGATGTTGTTCTTGCTTGCTGCCTTGTTTGTTGGCGTAAGCGTATCGGCACAGCAGTTGCCCGATGTTAAGATTGAGAATCAGGACGGTAAGGTGGTATCTTCGAAGTCTATCGTAGATGGTACTCCTATGATTATCTCGTTCTGGTCAACCACTTGCAAGCCCTGCATCATGGAGCTTAACGCTATCAACGACAACCTCTACGACTGGCTCGACGAGGTAGAGTTCAAGGTTGTTGCCGTATCTGTTGACGACGCTCGTACCGTAAGCCGTGCTCGTGCTATGACCAAGGGTCAGGGTTGGGACGACTATGTATGCTTGTTCGACAAGAACCAGGACTTCAAGCGTGCCATGAATGTTAGCCTTACTCCTCACACCTTCATCGTTGACGGCAAGGGCAATATTGTATATTCGCACTCGGGTTACACCCCTGGTAGCGAGCAGGAGCTCTTCGAGAAGATTAAGGCTTTGAAGTAATTTTAAGACTTACTATCTGCATAAGGGAGTTGTGGGTGACCGCAACTCCCCTTGCGGTAGAATAGGAACAAACAGAATAGAGTACTAATTTAGCGTAAAACCTAATAGAATGAAGAAATTTTTACTCGTTTTAGTTGCTGTGGCCTCGGTGTTTGCTATCGAGGAGGCTTCGGCACAGATTAAGGTTGGTGAGGGTCAGATTTCTATTGCATTGGAGAGCAACAACTCATACTACACTCCCGACAAGACTTTAGAGAATGTTGGTCTTATCAAGGCCTACGATCGTGTACGCGGCGACTTCGGTTCTAACGACTACCTTAAAGTAGACTACAGCCTTGGCCGTTTCTCGGCAGGTATCCAGCTCGATGGTTACCTTCCTGGTCTTTATGGTTACGACTTCTACACCTACCAGCAGCGCGACTCAAAGCTTACTGCATTCTTATCGAAGTATGTTCAGTGGGAGGACACAAACTGGGGTGTTCGCTTGGGTGATATCTATGACCAGTTTGGTAACGGTCTTATTTTCCGTTCATACGAGGACCGCGCCTTGGCGTTCAACAACTCATTGGCATGTGCTCGTGCCTACTACAACTTCAACAATATGGTGAATGTTAAGGTGTTGGCTGGTTTGCCTCGTCTCTACGATGTTCGCTCTAAAAATGTTATCTGGGGTGCCGATCTTTCACTCTCAATCTCAGAGATGGCAGGTTGGTATGATGGTTTGGCATCGGTTGAAGCAAGCTATGTAGGTCGCCATATGGGCAAGAATGACGCTATCTTCGCCATTGAGACTCCCTTTGTACTCAACATGGTTTCGGGTCGTGCCAACTTCGAGTATGCTGGCGTATCGTTCCGTGGTGAGTATGCTGCAAAGCTCAACGAGGACCTCCACAACCCTATGTTACCTGCAGCAAAGGGTAATGTCGTAAGCATCGACCTTGGCTACAACTACAAGCGCTTCTCGGCTTCGGCAACCTTCCGTCGTCAGGAGAATATGCTCACCAATATTGAGCTTCGCCCCTCAGGCATCGGTGGTGGCAATGTTATGAACTACCTCCCCTTGCTCACTCGTCAGCACACATACTCGCTTGCTAACCTCAACCCCTACCGTGGCTCTATCGTTCACACAGGTGGTGAGATTGGTGGCCAGATTGACCTCTACTACTCATTGCGTAACCCCAAGGCTCGTGGTAAGTATTGGAACTTCCACGCCAACTTCTCAATGTTCAACACCATCGACCACCGTGCCAAGATTATGGATATGGAGATGGATAGAGAGGGCCGCAATGTATGGATTGACTTCAACTTCGATGTTGAGCGCCAGTGGAACAAGCAGGTTAAGACTACTTTCCTCTATTCATTCCAGCGTTGGGACGAGGAGATTAACCACTTCGACGCACCCACAGCACACTATTGCCGCTCGCACATCTTCGTAGGCGATGTAACCTACAAGATTAACAAGAAGCACTCATTGCGTTTCGAGGCACAGTATTTGGCATCTAACGACTACGAGGGTGACTGGGTAGCAGCCACCATCGAGTACAACCTCGCCCCCAAGTTCAGCTTCTATGTAAGCGATATGTGGAACTGCGAGAAGATGCAGGATGGCCAGTATGGTAACTACTATTTGAACCTCGACACCTACGAGTATGAGCACCACCTCTTGCACTACTACCAGGTAGGCGCAAGCTTTACCCACAACAGCCTCCGCGCACAGCTCTCTTACGGCCGTAACCGTGCAGGTTATGTTTGCTCGGGTGGTGTATGCCGCTTCCAGCCCGCATATACTGGTGTAAACCTCACGCTTACACTCTCATTCTAAGCTAAGTACAAAACGACGAATATGAGATTTACAAAGTTTATCACATTGCTTCTGGCTACCGCAACCCTCACTATGGGTTGTGGTAACGAGAAGCCTGTTAACCCCCCAACAGGGGGTGCTACACTTGAGGTGGATCACCTTTCACTGGAGGTTAATAACCCCATTACCTTTACGCTTATCGCAGACAATGGCACCGACATTACAGATCAGGCCATTATCTACGACAAGTCGCACGACTTTGTGGAGGTACCCAACCCCTTCACGCCTACTGCTGATGGCAAGTATGAGTTCTACGCTGTTGCTGGCAACATCATCACCGAGTCGATTTTTGTCACCGTGCTGCCCTCGATTCCCGAGTTGCCCACAGATAGCGACGAAGCTAATACCTCGTTCAAGCACCGCATCCTGCTCATCGACCATACAGGTGCCGGTTGTAGCTTCTGCCCCCAGATGATGTTGGCACTTAAGAGCGTTGCCCTAACTGACGACTACCACTCGAAGTACTACGAGGCTATGTCGCACTCGTACAACAACAACGATGCTGCCATGTCACCCGCAGCATTCACCGTATCTGGCTACTATGGCATAAACAGCTATCCTACTGTTACTTATAACTTCCTTTACAGCACCACATCGTCATTCAACGATGCACATATCATGCAGCAGATTGATGCTCTGTGGAAGGAGTCGGCAGATGCAGGTATCGCTGCTTCGGCAAGCCTTGCTACATCGTCGGTTGTCGTTAACGCCGCAGTTAAGGCTGCAGTAAATAACGAGTACCGCGTAACAGCGTGGTTGTTGGAGGATGGCATCTATGCCTCTCAAACCAACGCTACCGAGGATTGGATGAACACCCACGACAATGCCATTCGTCAGATTGCCTCAAACAACCCCATCTCGGGTATAGACCTTGGCGTGATTACGGCTGGCGAGAAGAAGGAGTTGGCAATGTCGTTGGAGATACCTACTAACGCCAAAGAGTGGAACCGCGACAACTTCAAGGTTATGGTTATCGCATCAGCCAAGAACGACAACGGCAAATTTGAGGTTGCGAATGTCGCAATCTGCCCTGTAGGTGGCTCGGTTAACTACGACTACAAATAGAGAATTATTCAATAAACTTAAAACTTATTAAAATTTAAAGCATTATGAAATTCACAAAACTTTTTGCACTTATCTGTGCAGCATTTGCTTTCGTTGCTTGTGAGAACACCGAGAAGGTACCCGAGACCTCTGGTTCACTTGTTCTCAAAGTTGATAGCACAGCCGTATCACTTGGCGAGACTGTAACCTTCACAATTGAGCAGAAGGCAGAGGATGGCGCTTACTATGATGTTACATCACAGTGCGTTATCTATGATAATGACACCAATGTCATTGATGGTCACACCTACACTTTCGAGGCAACTGGTACCTACTCGTTCTTCGCAACCAAGGGTTCTGAGAACTCTAACTATGTGTACATCACTGTATTGGCATCTATGCCCGAGGTTCCTGCTGATCCCCAGCCCGAGAACTTTGGTTTCAACCACCGCATTTTGCTTATCGACCACACAGGTATGAACTGCCCCAACTGTCCTTATATGACAGATAATCTCCTCGCTTTGGCAGAGTCACCTATGCACAAGCACTATAACGAGATTACTTGCCACGCTGGTGGTTATGCTAGTGGTGACCCCGCTAACTCACCCGCTGCAACTGCTCTTGATCAGTTCAACTCAGGTAAGTTCAGTGGTTATCCTGGTCTTTGCATCAACTTCTACGGTGGTAAAATTGATAACTACGCAAGCACTAGCTACTTCGTAACTACAGCTACTCAGATTCTTGAGCCCAAGATCAAGGAGCACGCTGATGTAGGTATCGCTTTGGCTGCTGAGGGTGACCCCGAGAGCGTATATTGCGCTGTACAGATTAAGTCTGCTGCATCTAGGGAGTACAAGGCTGTTGCTTGGTTGCTTGAGAATCAGATCTACTGCCCCAACCAGGCAGGTGCTACCAAGGATCAGCACAGAATCTTCAACCACGCACTTCGTAACATCTCTGGCGAGTACAGCCGCAACAATGTTGCTGGTGAGTCAGTAGGCGTTATCGAGGAGGGTCAGACATTTGACTGCGCATTTGAGCTTCCTATCGTCTCTACCAAGTGGGCTGTAGAGAATATGGAGGTTCTTGTAATCGTTTCGGCTCGTGATGAGCATAACCGTTGGGAGGTTGTTAACACAGCTCTTTGCCCCGTCGGTGGCAAGACCGAGTTCGAGTATGCAGAGTAACACAACTCGCTCTTGAAAGAAAACAACCCTCTCGGCTGTTGCAGAGAGGGTTGTTTTTTTTGAGGGCAAAGAGCAAAGAGAATTTTAGGACGATAAGACAAGTAAAACGATAGGACGATATGAAAAAATATCCTGAGGTCTTACGGTCTTACGGTCTTTGACTACTTCCTCCCCAAACACCACCCCGCCAATTTCTGTAGCTCTACCTTTTCACAAGAAATTAAAAAATTTTATTAATTTAGTGGAGAATCTCCAAGTTTTTTCTTACCTTTGCAGTATAATTGCTTTTCAGGCAATTAGAGACTTTGACCAATTACAAACAACTAAAATAGAAATAGTATGATTAACTACAAGGATTTGGGTCTTGTGAACACCCGCGAGATGTTCAAGAAGGCTGTTGACGGCGGCTATGCTATCCCCGCTTTCAACTTCAACAACATGGAGCAGTTGCAGGCTATCGTTATGGCTGCTGCAGAGACTAAGTCACCCGTAATTCTTCAGGTATCGAAGGGCGCACGCCAGTACGCTAACCAGACACTCCTCCGCTATATGGCTGAGGGTGCTGTTGAGTACGCTAAGGAGCTTGGCTGGGAGAATCCCCAGATTGTTTTGCACCTCGACCACGGCGACGCGTTCGAGACTTGCAAGAGCTGTATCGACATGGGCTTCTCGTCAGTTATGATTGACGGTTCGCACCTCCCCTACGACGAGAATGTTGCACTTACCAAGAAGGTTGTTGAGTATGCTCACCAGTTCGATGTAACCGTAGAGGGCGAGCTCGGCGTATTGGCAGGTGTTGAGGACGAGGTATCTGCAGAGGAGAGCCACTACACCAAGCCCGAGGAGGTTGTTGACTTCGTGACTAAGACTGGTTGCGACTCGTTGGCTATCTCGATTGGTACTTCACACGGTGCATTTAAGTTCACCCCCGAGCAGTGTACTCTCGATCCCCAGACCGGTCGTCTTGTGCCTCCTCCCTTGGCATTCGATGTATTGGCAGCTATCGAGAAGCAGTTGCCTGGCTTCCCCATCGTGCTTCACGGCTCATCATCAGTACCCCAGGACGAGGTTGATACAATCAACAAGTATGGCGGTGCATTGAAGGCTGCCGTAGGTATTCCCGAGGAGCAGTTGCGCAAGGCTTCTGAGAGCGCTGTATGCAAGATTAACATCGACTCAGACTCTCGTTTGGCTATGACCGCAGCTGTACGCGAGGTATTTGCCAACAAGCCCGCAGAGTTCGACCCCCGTAAGTACTTGGGTCCCGCTCGCGACAATATGAAGAAGCTCTACATCCACAAGATTAAGAATGTTCTTGGTTCAGACAACAAGGCATAATTTCTTGTGAAAAGGGGTATCCTTTGACGCCTCAATCCAAAGCCCGAATGGGAAATACTATCGAGTATATCCCATCCGGGCTTTCTCTTTATCGGCGCCAAATTATACCCCTTTTGACAAGAAATTAGCGGAGTGCTGATGGGGAGGTGGTAGATTGCACTCCTCTGGAGCGCCTGCTCTCTCTTTGCTCTTTGCTCTTTGAACTTTGCTCTTTATCTTATCGCCACCTTCGATGCCAGCTCATAGCCCTCGTCGTAGAGTGCCACAAGGCGGCGAGTGTCACGCTCCATACGACCTACCTCGATAGGTCGCTCAGGGCGGATAACCGTTATGCGACCCTCCGATTCGAGCCTTTCGACAAGCTCCATCTGCTTATTATACTCCGAGTTTCGGTGGCGAATAGCCTCCTGCAACATAGGATAGCGACGATAGACAAACGAGGGTACAAAACTCGGTTTAGCGCTCTTACGATACCCCGCATTGCGTGTAAGCACGACCAAGCAGTTATCAAAGCCCTGCTCCGTGGCACGGACAACGGGGATAGAGTCCGAGATACCACCATCGAGCATCGGGCGGCCATCGACATAACTAATGGGCGTAACGAACGGAAGCGAACTCGATGCACGAACGATATCTATAATGCGCTCGGGGTCGCTCTTCTCCTCCAAATACTCGGCACACCCCGTTGTGCAGTTAGTCGTAACCATCTCATAGCGACCAGCGTTCTGGGCGTAAGCCTCATAGTCATAGGGGATTATGCGGTTGGGAAACTCATCGAACAGAAGGTCGAAATCCATAATATTGCCCTTTGTAATGAGGTGGCGAAAACCGATATAGTGGTACTTCTCCAGAAGGTCGATATTGCTAAACTTCGCCCTGCCACGCTGATGTGACATATACGACAGACCATTGCACGCACCCGCACTAACGCCAATGGCATAGGGAAACTCGATGCCTCTATCCATCAGGTTGTCCAAGACGCCACAAGTAAAGACTCCACGCATACCGCCACCCTCCAAGACGAGTGACGAGCGACTGTTTAGCGTATAGTGTTTCATAGTTTCTCTCCGTTGATTAGTCCGAGGTCGACACAGGCATTCCAGATGCCATCCTTGTCGACATCGGTGGTTACCAAATCTGCCTTTGCTTTGAGCTCCTCACAGGCGTTGCCCATAGCCACCTTGGTCCAGTCATCGACAAACATCGAGAGGTCGTTGATGCCATCGCCAAAGACTATGGCATCACCATAATCTGCGCCAAAGTGGTCGAGAATACGGCGTATGCCGTGCGCCTTATCGGCAGGCTCAACAAAGATATACTCATCCAAAAAACGACACCACGGCAGATGTTGCAACGACTCCAACTGTTGCTCGTCGGGAGCAAGGCAAGCGACATATACCTTATATATATTATTGTAATCGTGTGGGTCAAGACCCTCCTCGATGCGTGTTCGCATGTAGACATCGTGGGTGAATTCCTCGAAACGGCCATCAGGGGCAACACGCGTATCGGAGTTATCGACCTGAATAGCCCAAATAAAACCCTTTGCTCGGCACTCATCGACAAGCGCCAAGGCACGCTCACGGTCGAGAGGCTCAATCTCCAATAGCTCACCCGCAATGGTTATGCCATAGCCACCGTCGCTCACCATATTCTCGAACTCCAACTCCCTGAGGAACTTGCGTGCCATAGCCTCGGAGCGCCCCGTAGCGATAGCCAAGAAGTGGCCATCACGACGCAACAGCTCTATCGCCCGCTTTGTCGATGCGGGGATATACTCATTGTCATAGCCACCAGCCTTAAGAGTGCCGTCGATATCGAAAAATATATACTTCATAATCGCAAAGATACGAAAAACAATCGGGCAAATTATAATACTAAAGGTCGAAAATATAGGTCAAGAGGTGAAATATATCCTCTAATTAGGATATTACATCTATTTTTATTATATTTGCAAATTAAAGGTAGTTTCTAAAACTCTATTCGCTATGCAAATAGGTAGCAATAAGATAGCCGAGCTCAGCAAAATGCTCGCCGAGCCGCAGTCGATAGTTATCCTATCGCACACCAATCCCGATGGCGATGCCATAGGCTCATCGTTGGCGTGGGCAGAGCATCTACGCAAGTTAGGTCACAAGGTAACATGCATACTCCCCAACCGTTATCCCTACTACTTGGAGTTTATGCCCGGTATCCAGGATATCATCATCTTCAAGAGCGACAAGGAGGGTCGTGCAGCAGCTGCTGTCAAGGGTGCAGACATCATCTTCTGCCTTGATTTCCACACCCTTACACGCCTCGACCAGCTTGGCGACCTCATCGACGAGAACCAGCACGCCAAGCGTGTGCTTATCGACCACCACCTCGACCCCTCGGAGGATTTCGACCTTATGATATCCTATCCCGAGGCATCGAGCACCTGCTATCTTGTAGCGTTGCTTATCGAGCAGATGTGGGGCGCAGAGCATATCTCGCACGATATGGCTGAGAATATCTTTGTCGGTATGATGACCGACACGGGCAACTTCGCCTTTTCGTCGGTTACACCCGATGTCTTCCGCATGGTGTCGGTTTTGGCAGCGAAGGGCATCTCGATTCCCGATATCCACAACTTCGTCTACAACTCCTTCACCGAGGGTCGTGCTCGCCTATTTGGCTATGTCATCAACCGCAAGATGAAGATTTTCCATAACGGCAGCGTGGCACATATGTCGCTTACCGAAGATGAGCTTCGTCGCTTCTGGTTCCAACAGGGCGACTCCGAGGGCTTTGTCAACTATCCGCTGACAATCAAGAAGATGAAGATGTCGGCGATGTTTACGCAACACACCGACTTTATCCGTGTGTCGTTGCGCTCACGAGGCGATATCGATGTCAACATCTTCGCACAGCGCTACTTCAATGGCGGTGGCCATAAGAACGCTGCGGGCGGCAAGTCGTTTGTGTCGATGGAGGAGACCTTGAAGCACTACGAGAAGTGCGTTAAGGAGTATGCTCGCGAGGGAATGTTGTAGCCAAAAGTTTCACTATTCGCCTATGTTTAAGACCTATCTTCGACTTCTGGGCTTCGCCAAGCCGTTGAGTCGATATACCATACCCTACTTTATCTTCGCAGCGTTGCACGCCGTGTTCAACACATTCAACTATGCGATGATTATCCCCATTCTGAACACTATGTTCGAGGCGGACTTCGAGTTTGTGCCCGTATATGCCTTTCCCGAGGTCTCGCTCAATGCCGATGGTTTCAATGCCTTGCTCTGCTGGGTATATACCAATATCTTCGGCACGGATTTCGACCATGTGCGCTTCTTGGCGATGCTTGGTGGCGTGACAATGGCGATGAACCTACTTAGCAACACCTTCCGCTATGCTGCCGCTATGACCGTTGAAACTCTGCGTGTTACGACCTTGCGTCGTATGCGCGACGAGATGTTCTCGAAGGTTATCACGATGAATGTCGGCTACTTCAGCGAGCAGCGCAAGGGCGATATTATGTCGAAGATTACGCAGGATGTTATGGTCGTGCAGTACTGCATCACCAACACCCTTCAGGTGGCATTCCGTGACCCCTTCCTTATCATCGGCTACCTTAGCTTGATGATTGGCATATCGTGGCAGTTGTCGTTGTTTGCCGTGCTGTTCCTCCCCATTGTGGGTGTCGTTATCGGCAGTATCGTAAAGCGCCTGCGCCACCCCGCAAAGCGTGGTCAGGAGCGTATGGCAGATATGGTCTCGGTGCTCGACGAGTCGCTCTCGGGCATCAAGATTGTCAAGGGCTACAATGCTGCGGGCTTCCTTACCGAGAAGTTCAAGGCTCTCGACCTCGACTTCTCGCGACTTATTCTCTCGATGGCACGCCGTCAGCAGCTCGCCTCGCCTATGAGTGAGTTCTTGGGTATCACGGCGGTGGCTGTAATCCTCGTCTTTGGTGGTAGCCTTGTTGTTTCGGGCAACCTCCAGGGTGCTGGCTTTATCGCCTTTATTGCCGCCTTCTCGCAGATTACCAGACCCCTACGATCGTTTATCGACCAGTTTGCAAATATCAACCAAGGTGTCGCTGCGGGCGAGCGTATCTTCACGCTTATCGACGCCGAGAGCGAGGTTAAGGACAAGGCCGATGCTAAGGAGTTTGAGGGCTTGAAGGAGTCTATCGAGTTGCGCGATGTACACTTCTCGTACGATGGCACACGCGATGTTATCAACGGCATATCGCTTAAGATTCGCAAGGGCGAGACCGTAGCGTTGGTGGGTGCTTCGGGTGGCGGTAAATCGACACTGAGCGAGCTAATACCACGCTTCTGGGATGTGCAGTCGGGCGAGGTTTTGTTCGACGGTGTGGCTGTAGACCGCTACACGCAGGAGTCGTTGCGTAGCAAGATGAGCATCGTGGCACAGGAGACCGTACTGTTTAACGACACTATCGAGGGCAATATCCTTATGGGTCGCCCCTCGGCAACACACGACGAGGTGGTGGCTGCATCGAAGGTTGCCAATGCCCATAACTTTATTATGAATAGCGCCGACGGCTACGATACGAATATCGGCGACCGAGGCACCAAGCTTTCGGGTGGTCAGCGCCAGCGTATCAGCATTGCGCGTGCGGTGTTGAAGAACCCAGAGATATTGATTCTCGACGAGGCAACCTCGGCACTTGACACCGAGAGCGAGAAGCTCGTGCAGGAGGCTCTGACCAACCTACTCAAGGGCCGTACCTCTATCGTTATTGCTCACCGCCTCTCGACCATCTATAATGCCGATCGCATCTATGTTATCGACGAGGGCCGCATCGCCGAGGAGGGCACACATGCCGAACTCCTTGCCAAGGGCGGCATCTACGCACATCTGATTGAGATGCAGAGCTTTAGTTAAGAGCAAAGTTCAAAGAGCAAAGAGAGAGCAGGCGCTCCAGAGGAGCGCAATCTACCACCTCCCCATCAGCACTCCCCATAATTTCTTGTCAGAAGGGGTTAGCTGTGACCTCGATAAAGAAATTGCCCTGGATGGGTAGTACTTGATGTACATTCCATTCAGGGCAATGATTGAGAGGTCGCAGATGACCACTTATCACAAGAAATTACTTGATGGCGATGCAGTCGATCTCTACCAACGCACCCATAGGAAGCGCTGCTACCTGATAGCAGATACGCGCGGGCTTCTCGCCAGTGAAGTACTCTGCATATACTGCATTCATAGCGCCGAAGTCAGCGATGTCGGCGAGGAGTACGGTGGTCTTTGCTACATCGTCGTAAGAGTAGCCTGCCTCCTTAAGGATGTGGCCAAGGTTGTCGAGAGACTGGCGTGTCTGTGCCTCAACGCCCTCTGCCATCTTACCGGTAGCGCCGTCGATGGGGAGCTGGCCAGAGATATAGAGAGTGTTGTCAGAGGCGATAGCCTGTGAGTAGGGACCTACGGCCTTGGGTGCCAAGGGTGATGCGATAACTTTTTTCATTTTTGTATTAGGTTTTAAGTGATTTGTATTATCTTTGTTCCGCCTACAAAGGTAAAAATTTTCACCGAATTATGAAACGATTAACACTTTTTATTCTCACAATCATGGCCATTACCCTCACTTCGTGCTGCGACTGTCGCAAGGTTGCCAAGTTGCAGAAGCCCCTTTTGGGCACTACATGGCAGCTTGTGCAGATTATGGGCCGCGACATCAAGGCAGAGGGCGAAAGCTACACTCTTATGTTTAACGAAGACGGCACGGTGAGTGGTCAGGGCGACTGCAACCGCCTCACAGCGATATTTAAGACGACCGAGAAGCGCGCGTTGGATATCAGCCAGCTCGGCTCGACACGCCGTCTTTGCCCCGATGCCGAGGGCGAGCAGGCCTACTTCGATATGCTCGACAAGGTTACACACTACGAGATGGATGGCGATATGATGATTCTACTCTCCGACGGCACCCTTGTAGCGATTATGAAGGCGCAAGGTGAATAAGGGAAACAGAAATAAAAGCAAAGGGCTATCCCGCGGGATAGCCCTTTCTTCTATTTTGTGCGCACCAGTCGCAGCGAGTGGGGTGTGGTCTGCTTGATGATGATGCGGTCGTCGAAGGCGTAGCGGTGGTAGAGCTCGTCGGTGTAGTAGCGGATAGTTACCATCTCGACATCATCGCGCTTCTCGACATCGAAGCCTATACCCTCCAGCTCCGAGATAGCATCGTCAATATGCCATGAGGCATCGACGGCCATAAAGAGGTCGACCGCTGAGTTATGCACAAGGTTGATGCGGATGCGGTGGCTATCGAAGGTGGTAAATACCGTGGCGAACTTCTCCTCCAAGACAAACGAGAGGTCGCGCGAATGGAGCTTGAGTAGCACCTGATTGCTTTTGAGAATCATAATCGGCTCATAGACACGCTCGACATCGCCCGTGATAACCGAGCCCTGGGCATTTTTATTGCCGAAGGGGCGGACATAGAGCGGTATGTTCTTCTGCTGCAAGGGCTTGATGGTCTTGGGGTGGATAATCTGCGCACCGCTATATGCCATCTCTATGGTATCCATATAGTTAAGACGCTCAATCTTGCGAGCATCGGGGAAGATTTTGGGGTCGGCATTGAGGATGCCGTCGACATCCTTCCACACGCTCATCGACTCGGCATCAAGGACATTGGCAACGATAGCTGCCGAGTAGTCGGAGCCCTCACGGCCAAGGGTTGTTGTTGTGCCATCGGGGGCACCGCCGATAAAGCCCTGACCAACGAACACCGACACCTCGCTACCCGAAATCTCGCGTTTTAGGCGCACCTCGGTAGCCTCCAAATTGACATTTGCATCCTTGTGGCGCTGCTCTGTAAGGAAGGCACGGCGCATATCTACCCAGCGGTTATCGACACCGTGGCCACGCAGGTAGTTAGATATGATGGTTGTCGAGATAAGCTCGCCAAAGGCAACGATGGTGTCGTACCAAAGTTCAGCATCCGAGGGTCGGTAGATGGTGTTGCGCACGGTATTACGCAGCTGCTCGAAGAGGGTATCCACCTGCTCAATGGTGATATCGGCACCCATAAGGTCGTCGATAATGCCACGGTGGTAGGCATACGAGAGGTCGATGCGCTCCATCGCCAACTTCTCATCCGCAGCCTGCATCGCCTGAAATACACCTTCGAGGGCATTTGTTGTCTTGCCCATCGCCGAGACGATGATAAATAGCTCCTTTTCCTCCTTTACAATATCGAGTAGATTGCGTACGCCCGCAGCATCTTTGACTGAGGCACCGCCAAACTTATAGACTTTCATAGTTTGCTTTGTTTAGTTTTCACTCACAAAGTTATTAAAAATTCTTCAAAACGCCCTATATCCCGAGCCTATAATTTTGTGCGGAGCATAAAAAAACTGACCAAGAGCGTTCTTGGTCAGCGTATTAGTGATTGTTACGAGTGAGACTATTTCAGCGTCTCTGCATCTTCGCGTAGTGCCTTAGCGTCTATCTCCTGGAGGCGCTGCATCTCCCTCATCGCAAAGCCCTTCTCGTTGTCAGGCAGAGTCGTAAACCAATCGCTATACTCCTTCTGCTTGGCAATGACCTCCTCCTGCTCACCACGCGCTGCGTGGAAACCTATCTCGAAGTAGAACTTTGCAACAACCTCACGAAGCTCCTCGGCTCGATCCTCAGCAACCTCGCCCGAATATCGTGCTGCGGTAATCTCGTTGATATACTCATTGAAGTGTTCTACATCGTCCAAACTAAGAGTTTGCACCCACTCGGTGTAGCTCTGCTGAACACGCTCAAAGGTCGCCTTATCGCCACTCTGCTGTGCATCATATAGCTGCTCCAAGAACATATTTATCATCTGGCGCACACCATCACGACCCAACGACTCACGCTCGTTAATCGAGGCGTAATATGCCAAGAGTTGATCAGTGTACTCGTTAAGGTAGTCAAGTTCTTCCTCGCTAAGCGACATAATCCACTCACTAAGTTGAGCCTCTGACTTCTCGAAAAGCGCCGTATCACCCTTAGCCTCAGCAATAGTCAGCTCATCGTAATATTCATTAAAGCGCTTCTCAATCTCCGCCTTGCGCTTCTCGCTCAAGCCCTCACTCTGCTCAACCTTCGCACGCTTGCCCCTCTTGGGCTTTGCTGCCTCGACAGCCACAGGCGCCAGAAGCATCAGCACCAACATAGCACATAGAAATCTTCTCATAGCTGTATAGTTTTATTAGTTATTATCCTCATCTGGCAGCAGATAGTCGCTCGCCTTCTCCTTCGATATAACGCTTCTGCCGAGCTGATGCTCCAGCTGCACACGCGCTACCTTAGCTACGCTACCACCTTCTGAGCGACCTTCGCACTCTCCCTAAAATTCCGAGGGTTCTCCTGCTTGGATAGCTCAGTAGTGGCTGTCTCTGCAAGCATATTGAGGGCAAGCTCAAGGTTTGTCATATTATCGCGTAGGTTCTCCTTGTGTAACCCCTTATATTGCTTATACTCCTTAACACGGAAGCCACTCCACTGCTTAAATGGCTCAGCCTTAGGCGAGGGGATAGACTGAATAAGCCTTAAAACTTGCTCAGTATCTGCAACATCCGTCAATCGCATTTTGCCATCAGCAGCTCGCATTTTGAACTGGTGACAGTTTGTCACCGTTTCATTTCCCTCCTCCTTTAATCGCTGTTTTAGCTTATTCCAATATTTTCGTGCAGTCTGATGGTCTATGCTGTCGGTCAATACAGCCACAACATCCACTACCGAAAAGTACCACTCCTCGGTATTTGTATCCCATACGGTGCGCACCTTACGCTCCTCGAATAGTTGCAATGCCTATCTCTTTGTCATATGCCATTCATTTATTACAAAGGTACGAAAAATAGATGAAAGAGCAAAGTTCAAAGAGCAAAGAGAGCTTTTAGTTATTAACAATGACAAACTTCTTATACTGAGTTAAAATGGGTTACTATGTTTTTTCAGAGGATTTTTTCTAACAACTAATAACTAACAACTAAAAAACTTTTGCTCCTTGCTCTTTCATCTTTTTTTAGTACCTTTGAGCAGCGAAAATTTAAAAAACGACAAGATATGTTTCAGAACGAGAAAAAGATAATAGAGGAGGCGTGGGAGAAGCGTGAGTTGCTTGCCACAGACGAGGTGCGTGATGCTATCCGCCGTGTTGTCGAGGCTGTAGACAAGGGCAAGTTGCGCTGTGCCGAGCCTATCGACTTGGAGCGTAGCGAGTGGCAGGTGAACGAGTGGGTTAAGAAGGCGATTATTATGTACTTTCCCATTCAGACTATGCGCACGATGACGGCTGGCGAGTTGGAGTGGTACGACAAGATGGAGCTTAAGCGTGGCTACGAGGAGCTTGGTGTGCGTGTTGTGCCCTCGGCGGTAGCACGCTATGGCGCATATATCGCCCCTGGAGCTATCCTTATGCCGTCGTATGTCAATATCGGCGCCTATGTCGACTCGGGCACTATGGTCGACACTTGGGCTACGGTGGGTTCGTGCGCGCAGATTGGCAAGAATGTACACCTCTCGGGTGGTGTGGGCATCGGTGGCGTCTTGGAGCCTGTGCAGGCTTCGCCCGTGATTATCGAGGACAACTGCTTTATCGGCTCACGCTCTATCGTTGTCGAGGGTGCGCATATCTGCCGTGAGGCCGTTCTCGGCTCAAATACGGTGATTACCGGCTCTACACATATTATCGATGTTACAGGCAGCGAGCCCAAGGAGTACAAGGGCTATGTTCCCGCCCGCTCGGTGGTTGTCTCGGGCACCTATAACAAAAAGTTCCCCGCTGGCGAGTATGGCGTGCAGTGCGCCCTTATCATCGGCCACCGCAAGGAGTCTACCGACAAGAAGACCTCGCTGAACGATGCACTGCGCGACTTCGCAATATCGTAGGTATAACTAATTAGTAACTAGATTTTAGGACAATAGGAAGGTGGAGCAAGTAAGACGATAGGAAGAATAAAAGATCCTAATGGTCTTATGGTCCTATGGTCTTAATCGTCTTTTGCTACTACCTTCTAACCAGCTAGACATAATTTCTTGTCAAAAGGTAGTAGATGCAACGCTCGGCAAGGAAAATAGGAATGGGTTGTACTTGGCGTACTACCCATTCCTATTTTCTTTTATTAGCGGCAGCAGATGCTGCCTTTTCACGAGAAATTAATTTATTGTCAGAGTGGTGCTAATGTGGCGCTGACACGAAAAATGGCGGATGGGACATACTATGCGTATTTCCCATTCGCCATTTTGACTGAAGCGAAAGCAGTAGCGCCGCTATCACAATAAATTACTCCTCGGGTGCGATTGCCTCAGAAGGACAAACACCAGCGCAAGTACCGCAGTCGATACACTTGCTAGGATCAATTACATAAACATCACCTGCTGAGATAGCCTCAACGGGGCACTCGTCGATACATGTACCACATGCAACGCAAGAAGTTTCAGAAATTTTGTAAGCCATATTACTTTAGTTTTAATGAGTGATTGCAAATTTTCTACCGCAAATATACGAATTATTTTATAAAATCAAAACCTGTGTAAGGAATTAACACCTCAGGAATGCGAATTCCCTCCTTTGTTTGGTTGTTTTCGAGCAATGCCGCTACGATACGGGGCAGTGCAAGAGACGAGCCATTCAGTGTGTGGCAGAGCTGTGTTTTGCGGTTTTCGTCACGGTAGCGGAGCTTGAGGCGGTTTGACTGGAACGACTCGAAGTTCGATACCGACGACACCTCCAACCAGCGCTTCTGAGCCTCAGAGTATACCTCGAAGTCGTAGGTGAGTGCCGAGGTGAACGACATATCGCCACCACAGAGGCGCAAGATGCGATAGGGAAGACCGAGCGATGCCACGATAGACTCCACATGCTCAACCATCTTGTCGAGTGCCTCATACGACTTATCGGGGTGCGACACCTGCACAATCTCTACCTTGTCGAACTGGTGGAGACGGTTTAGTCCACGCACATCCTTGCCATAAGAGCCTGCCTCACGGCGGAAGCAGGGGGTATAGGCGGTCATCTTCACAGGAAGCTCGTCACCCTCAAGGATAACATCGCGGAAGATGTTCGTCACGGGCACCTCAGCAGTAGGCACGAGGTAGTAGCCATCGGCCGTAGCGTGGTACATCTGACCCTCCTTATCGGGGAGCTGACCAGTGCCGAAGCCCGAAGCCTCGTTGACCATAATGGGAGGCTCAACCTCCTGATAGCCAGCGCGTGTATTGCAGTCGAGGAAGTAGTTGATAAGGGCACGCTGAAGACGAGCACCCTTGCCCTTGTATACGGGGAAGCCAGCGCCCGTAAGCTTTACGCCAAGGTCGAAGTCGATGATGTCGTACTTCTTCGCCAACTCCCAGTGGGGCAGCGCATTGCCTGCAATCTCGGTGTAGTTCTCGACAAGCTTAACCACCACATTATCCTCGGCGGTGCGACCCTCGGGTACGATGTCGGCGGGGAAGTTGGGGAGCTTGACAATCTCGTTCTGAAGGTCGGTTGCCACCTTCTCCGACTCCTCCTTAAGCTGCTGCGAACGAGCCTTCAGCTCGCCCACCTCACGCTTCTTAGCCTCGGCAGCCTCCTTGTCGCCCTTGCCCATAAGTGCGCCAATCTGCTTTGCCGCCTGGTTCTGCTCGGCAAGGCAGTTGTCGAGTTCGACTTGGAGTGCCTTACGCTTATCGTCGAGTTCCTCGATAAGTGTGATTATAGGCTCGGCATCTACGCCCTTCTTTGCAAGGCGACGAACAGCCTCAGCCTTATTATCGCGCAATTGCTTTAATGTAAGCATAATCTCTCTGTTTTTTCGTTTTCAACTCACAAAGATACAACATTATCGCAAACATTGTACTTTGTATCCCCAAAATTTTATACCTTTGTGCATTATATATCAGTATATGACCAGTCAGAAACGACATATCGAGTTGCTGTCGCCGGCGCGAGACTATCGTGCTGCCATTGCCGCCATCGACTGCGGTGCCGATGCTATATACATTGGCGCGGGTAGCTTTGGTGCCCGTCGTGGTGCTACCAACCCCACCGAGGATATCGCCCGTGTGGTGGATTATGCCCACCTCTTTGGCGTTAAGGTATTCGTTACGCTCAACACCATTCTCTATGAGAATGAGTTGAAGCGTGCCGAGGCTCTTGCGCGTGAGCTGATTTCGGTAGGTGTCGATGCACTGATTGTGCAAGATATGGCATACCGCGAGATGAACCTACCTATCGAGTTACACGCCTCGACACAGGTAAATAATATGACCCCCGATGGTGCTAAGTTCTTGGAGGATAGCGGTTTTGCGCGTGTTATCTTGGAGCGCGCCTTATCACTCGACGAGATACGCGCCATACGCCGTGCTACAACTGCCGACCTTGAATGTTTCGTTCACGGCGCGATATGTGTGGGACATAGCGGTCGTTGCTACCTCTCGCGTTCGCAGTCGCCTCGCTCGGGCAACCGTGGCGAGTGTTCACAGCCCTGTCGCCTAACCTACGACCTTACGACAGAGCGTGGGCGCAAGATTATCGAGGGCAAGCACCTACTATCGGTCAAGGATTTCGACCTCTCGGAGCGCATTGGCGACCTTATAGATGCGGGCGTCGTGTCGTTCAAGATTGAGGGTCGATTGAAAGATGACAACTATATAAAGAATGTCGTAAGCTACTACCGCCGAAAGATTGATGAGGCACTCAAGAGCCGCCCCGATTGCATTCGTGCCTCGGTGGGTCGCTCCGAGATAGAGTTTGAGCCCGACCCCAAGAAGAGCTTTTCGCGCGATGGTGGCGAGTATATGTTCTCGGGCAAAAGGGCTGGTGTCGCATCATTCCTTACGCCCAAGGCCGTAGGCGAGTATGTAGGTTGCGTGGCGACGACCACAAAGCGCGACTTTAAGCTTGTTGGCAAGGTGGCACTAAATGCTGGCGATGGTCTCTGCTTTATCGCTGGCGACGGTATCATAGGCACAAACATCAACCGCACCGAGGGCAACACCATAGAGCCCAATCGTATGGAGGGCATCAAGGCGGGAATGGAGGTATATCGCAACTACGACCACCGCTTTACGCAGGCTGTGGAGCGCAGCCGCATACGCCGAGCGATAGACGCCCAGTGCTTCGTCACCCTCTCCGAAGAGGGCATTGTGGCACGCTACCGCGACAAGGAGGCAAACGAGGTGGAGGTACGCCGTGATGTGAAGCTCGAGAGCTCGAAGAGTGCCGAAAAGATGCGCTCGGTAGCCGAGGAGCAGATGGCAAAGAGTGGCGATAGCATCTTCCGCGTGCAGAGCGTCGAAGTTGTTGGTGCAGAGTGGTTTGCAACAGCAAAACTCTTGGCCGAGGTGCGCCGTGAGGCGTTGTCGTTGTTGGCGGCTATGCGCTACGAGCGCAACAAGCCCAGACCCCGCATCTTGGCTGACGATGGCACAGCGCGATACCCCATAAAGCGACTCTCGGCAGAGCATAATGTTGTGAACTCGCTCGCTCGCCGCTTCTATCAGCGACACGGCGTAGAGCATATCGTTGATGGCTTAGACCTCTGGGCATCGACATATGGCGAGAGGGTTATGGAGTCGAGCTACTGCATTCGTCGCGAGATTGGCGAGTGCCTAAAACAGGGCTCGTCGCTACGCGATAGACTATATATCGAGCACGGCAGACATCGCTACCGTCTCGACTTCGACTGCGCAAAGTGCCGTATGTCGCTCGTTGATTGTTCCGAAAACGAAAACCGAAGATAATGATTAAGCAACTAACACCCAATATCCCCGATTACGAACTCCTCGACACGGGCGATGGCGAGAAGCTCGAACGCTTTGGCGACTATATCCTACGCCGCCCCGAGCCTCAGGCAATCTGGCGCAAGAGCTTGGCGGAGAGCAAGTGGCTCTCGGCAGATGCCTCGTTCCTACGCACCAACAAGGCGGAGGAGCGTGGCGAGTGGAAGCTTAAGCCACAGATGCCCTCGCGCTGGATGGTGCGCTTCGACTACAAGGATATGCACCTTCGTATGCGCCTGGCACTCACCTCGTTTAAGCATGTGGGTATCTTCCCCGAGCAGTCGGCAAACTGGGAGTTTATCTACGACACGATTAATGACCTTCGCCAAAAGGGCATTGAGCGACCCAAAGTCCTCAACCTCTTTGCCTATACGGGAGGTGCTACGCTTGCTGCACGCGCTGCAGGGGCGGATGTAACGCATATCGACTCAGTAAAGCAGGTGGTTAGTTGGTCGCGCGAGAATATGGAGTCGTCGTCGCTCGATGGTATTCGCTGGATAGTCGAGGATGCCACGAAATTTGTTGAGCGCGAGGTGCGCCGTGGCAATAAGTATCACGGCATTATCCTCGACCCGCCCGCCTATGGCCGTGGCGCCAATGGCGAGAAGTGGGTGTTGGAGGATGATATTGCGAATATGTTGGAGCAGTGCGCCAAGTTGCTCGAGGCAAAAAATGCCTTCCTCGTCTTCAACCTCTACTCTATGGGGCTCTCGGCGATGCTTGCACGAACGGCTGTGCATCAGGCATTTGGTGCGCCCGAGAGCGAGCAGATGGGCGAGCTATACTTCGAGGATAGAAGCCACAAGCAGATACCCTTCGGCACATACTACCGATTTAGACGATAGACCGCAATGCGCGAGTTGTTCAACATATTTTGGTCGTTTCTCAAGATTGGCGCATTCACCTTTGGTGGTGGCTACGCTATGATACCCCTTATTCAATATGAGGTTATCAACAACCGCCGTTGGCTCTCGGAGCGCGAGTTTGTCGACCTGCTAACACTCGCACAAGCAGCCCCCGGCCCAATTGCCCTCAACACCGCTGTCTTTGTGGGCTACAAGGAGCGCAAATATCTGGGTGCACTGGCTGCCGTATTGGGCGTTGTTGTGCCCTCGTTTGTTATCATCTTGTTGGTCGCCATATTCTTTAACAACATACGCCAAAATCCGTGGGTCGATGCCGCCTTTCGTGGTATGCGCCCTGCGGTGGTTGCCCTTATCGTTGCACCCATAGTGGGTCTTACGAAGGGTATGCACTGGGCATTGATTGCCGTGGCTTTGGCGGTGGCTTTGGCGGTGTGGTATTGGGGTATCTCGCCGATATTGTTCCTTGTGGCGGGTGCGTTGGTAGGCATCTTAATTGCGGCATACCGCGGAAAGGGGGTTGAACGATGATTGCTACCCTACTACAACTCGTCTGGAGTTATCTTAAAATCGGCTTCTTTGGCTTTGGCGGTGGCTATGCTATGCTCTCGCTGATACATAGCGAGGTGGTCGTTCGCAACGAGTGGCTCACAAATGGCGAGTTCTCGGATATCATCGCCATATCGCAGATGACACCTGGTCCTATCGCCCTCAACTCGGCAACATACATTGGTTATGAGGTGGCAGGCGTTCTCGGCTCGGTGGTCGCCACCGTGGCGGTATGCATTCCAGCCCTTACGCTGATGATGCTCCTCACACGCTTCTTCCTAAAGTTGCACAACAACCGCTATGTGCAGAGCGTGGTTGTCTCGATGCGCCCCGTGGTGGTGGGTATGATTATGTCGGCAGCCCTGCTCCTTATCTTCCCACATAGCGACGATGGTCGCTCGTTTATCGACGGCTGGAGCTGGCTAATCTTCGCCCTTGCACTCCTCGGCTCGGCAAAGAAGATTAACCCGATATTGCTAATCGTGCTCTCGGGCATTGCGGGCATCATTATCTATTGGCCACAATAGTGTTGGCTACTTGTTTCTGCTCGTAATCTGCTTTATCGTTTCGAATATCTCCTCTGCCTCTCGTCGGTTGAGTCCTGCGTTGACGGCAACAGCAAGCAAATCATCCTTCTTAGGCTCAATCTTATCGTTGATAGTGGTTGTGTGATAGCCATTCATTCCCTCGCTTGGCAGTAGGTCGTAAGCGGGCGAGAAGCGCCACTCGCCATCGCGATAGATAAATGCAAAATTCTTGGCGTGGTCATCCTTGTTGGCAACGAAATAGTTAAAGACCATTAGGCGGTAGACCCTCCATAGCTCAGCGATGTTATGCGTAAGCACCGAGCAGACCTTGAAGATATGCAGATAATCGATGCTCGGCATACGATAGTCAGCACCAATAAGACCAGCAACACTCACCGTATGTAGCTTGCCGTTTGGTGTGCGGTCGAAGCGCTCGACACCGAAATATTTATCCTCGAATAGGCGCGTTTGGGGCATCTCGATACCGCACTCCTTGGCAAGCAACGAGTAGCGGTACTCATCACGACCTATCGACCGTGGGTCTTGCTTAGCACGAAATTTTACCAACCACTCCCTGCCATCGTAGCGGGTGAAAATCTTGGGTCGGGCACCACCAGACGAGCCACCACGCCACTGAAACTCCTCGATGCCCTCGCCACTATAGTCGTCGCTATCGAGAATCCTCTCTGCCTCTAATGCCAACTTCTCGAAATTGGCATACTCATCGTTTGTTACAACGCCCCTATCGGGTCGAAACTCCAATGCTCCACGCCCCGTAGAGCCTACCAACGCAAGGCGATCAAGAAGTGTCAGACTGCGAGGACTTATACCTTGATATTGTAGATATCTGTCAAGGATAAGCAAGCCCCAACCATCGGGAAGAGAGTCATCAAAGACACCGAAGCCACCATCGAAAGGTCGCGGTTTAGCGATAAACACACCACTACGCAGAGGCAACTCAAAGGGCGCTATCGAAAATCCCGATTGCAACCACTCTGCCGCATACTCAAAGGCACACAGACCCTCTTTCGTGAGTGCCAAGCGACCAACAACATGGTCGCTATATACAACCTCTATCTTCTGAATACTACTCATTTTTCTTGCCTCGTTTACGATTGACACTCTGCTCGTTCAACACATCGTCAAGCGACTGATATTGCCTCTCGGCAAATAGCGCATCAAACCCACCAAGAGCATTTAAGGCAAATGCGACCTGAAGAAGTCCTCGCAACGATATCTCGCCCGTCTGCTCGAAGCGACGATATGTTGCAAACTTAAGCCCTGCCCTCGATGCCAACCCCTCTTGGGTAAGGTTAAGCTCCAGACGGCGAGCCTTTACGCGTGATGCAATCTGCTTTGCCGTATCGGCTGGGTTTGATATATTAAGGAATAACATATTATTCATAGTGTCGCATTTCTCCTTTTACAAACATTATTTTATTTGATACAAAGATACGAAATTTTCAGACAAACAACAAAACTTGCACAAAAAAAAGGCTGACTAAAAAATTTTTTAGCCAGCCAATACTTATTAAAATAGCCTTTAGATAAAGATATACTTCAAGATAAAGAGTATTGCCAAGATATACATTGCGGGGGTGAGTTTCTTGAACTTACCGCACAGCAGGTTGAGCAACACATAGGCGATAAGGCCTATAAGTATGCCATCTGATATAGAGTATGCCAAGGGCATAAGTAGGATGCAGAGAAATGCGGGGATAGACTCGGTGTAGTCGCTGAAATCTATCTTGCAGATAGGCTCTAACATCAACAGACCCACGATGATAAGCACGGGAGCCGTAGCCGCCGAGGGTATCGAGAGGAATAGGGGCGAGAAGAAGAGTGTGACAGCGAAGCAACAAGCGATAGTGAAGGCTGTCATACCTGTACGGCCACCATGCGCCACGCCTGCCGCACTCTCGACATAGGTTGTCGTGGTCGAAGTACCGAGAACGGCACCTGCGGTGGTGGCGATAGCATCTGCCATAAATGCCTGATTTAGACGCTCAATCTTGCCCTCCTTATTTACCATACCCGCGCGTGTACATACGCCGATAAGCGTGCCTACGGTGTCAAACATATCTATAAAGAGGAAGGTGAAGACCACAACCAACATATCCAACGACCAGATCTCGCTCCACTGGAACTGGCAGAAGATAGGTTCGATAGACTCAGGCATAGATACCACACCGCGATACTCGGTGATGCCCATAGGGATACCTATGATTGTCGTGAGGAGGATGCCGATAAGCATTGCGCCACGCACATTCTTAACATAGAGCAAGCCGGTAATCAACAAGCCGATGAGGCCGAGAAGTGCCGAGCCAGAGGTGATGTCGCCAAGGGCAACGAGCGTAGCATCGTTATTTACGATGATACCGGCATTCTGCACACCGATAAAGGCGATAAAGAGGCCGATACCGCCACCAATAGCGTAGCGCAGATTGATGGGAATGGCGTTTACAATAGCCTCGCGTACATTGGTGATGGTGAGCAAGATAAAGATAAGACCCTCAATAAATACCGCAGTAAGTGCAAACTGCCAAGAGTAGCCCATAGCCATACATACGGTGTAGACGAAGAAGGCGTTAAGACCCATACCCGGCGCAAGGCCAAAGGGGAGCTTGCCCCAGAAGGCCATCATCAAGCAACCTACGATAGCTGCCAAGGCCGTAGCGGTGAATACTGCGCCCGCGGGCATACCGTCGAGCTGACTGAACATCGCGGGATTAACCGCCAAGATGTAGGACATCGTAAGGAAGGTTGTGATACCTGCCACTATCTCCGTGCGAGCCTTATGTTCGCCCTTCACGAAGCCAAAAAGCTTATTAAGCATAGGGTTAAAGTATTATGTTTCAGTTCGTTACTTTTTAAGCGAGAGTTTTACGACATTCTCCACATGGTGGGTATGTGGGAACATATCGACGGGTTGCACCGCCTCGATTTTGTACATATCGCTCAACAGTGCCAAGTCGCGGGCTTGGGTTGAGGGGTTGCAGCTTACATAGACCATACGCTGGGGTGCAGCACGCTTGATAACCTCGATAACACGCTCATCGACACCGGCACGAGGAGGGTCAAGAATGATAACATCGGGCTGACCGTTGCGCTTAACGAACTCATCACTAAGCACATCCTTCATATCGCCAGCGTAGAAGGTGGTGTTGTCGATAGAGTTAATCATCGAGTTGACCTTGGCATCCTCGATAGCCTCGGGGACATACTCAACACCCACAACCTTCTTTGCTCGGCGGGCGCAGAAATTGGCGATAGTGCCCGTACCAGTGTAGAGGTCGTAGAGGACATCGGTAGGCTTAAGGTCGGCGAACTCGCGAGTAACCTTATAGAGCTCATACGCCTGCTCGGAGTTGGTCTGATAGAACGACTTGGGACCAACCTTGAACTTCAGGCCCTCCATCTCCTCGATGATATGGTCCTTGCCCGCAAAGCAGATAGGCTCTCTGTCGCCCAACGAGTCATTCCACTTCTCGTTAATCATATAGATAAGCGAGGTAATCTCGGGAAACATATCTCTCAGATGCGACATTAGGGCGTTGATGCGCTCCGTGTCGTTCTCGTTAAATACCACGATAACCATCACCTCGCCTGTCGAGGCGGTGCGGATAACCATTGTGCGCATCAAGCCTTCGTGGGCACGAGCGTTGTGGAACGAGTAGCCATTGTCGATACAGAACTGCTTGGCAGCAAGGCGAATACGGTTAGACAGGTCGACTTGCAAGTGGCACTTTCTGATATCAAGCACCTTGTCGAAACATCCGGGGATATGGAAGCCCACGGCGGGTGCTGCAGCGATATCGCCACCCTCGGCAATCTCCTCATAGGTGAGCCAGCGCTTATCAGCAAATGTAAACTCCAACTTATTGCGGTACTCGCGTGTACGCTCCGAGCCAAGGCAGGGGCGCACCTCGGGGATATCGAGATGACCGATACGCACCAACTGGTCCTCAACCTGCTTGGTCTTCTGATTGAGCTGCTCCTCATAGGGCAGGCTCTGCCACTTACAGCCACCACATACACCAAAGTGCTCGCAGAATGGCTCTACGCGCAGTGGCGACTTCTCGATGAAGCGCACTACGGTGGCCTCCATAAAGCGGCGGTGGTGCTTGCGCACCTGAACATCGACAACATCGCCAGGCACGGTCATCGGCACAAAGACCACCTGGTTATCAACCTTGCCCATAGCCTTACCCTCGGCAGCAAGTGTGGTGATATGCAGACCCTCAATCAGAGGGTAATCCTTTCTTCTTTTTCCCATCGTCTTATGCGGTTAAAAAGCCTTTGTACGGTTGCTCTCGGCATCCTTCTCCAATATATCGTCGCCCTCCCAGTCGAAGTGCTCAAAGGTCGAGCAGCTGCCAAGGCGGAAGCGGGTGTAGGTGATGGGCAGACCCATCGCCACAAACTTCGTCTCATAGGCGGTCTTCACGGATAACACCTCGTCGGCATATCCCGAGCCGTAGATATCGTCGTTCTGCACCTCGGCATCAAGGCCCAAGCGCTCGATAACGGCTGCTGTGTAGTTGTAGAGGTGCTTCGAGTCGGTCTTAAGGTTGATTACGCCATCGGCACTTAGGAAGCGCTTGTACTCCGCCAAGAAGAGGGGCGATGTAAGGCGCTTCTTTGCTCGGCGACTCTTAAGCTGTGGGTCGGGGAAGGTAATCCATATCTCGGCAACCTCGCCCTCGGCGAAGAACGACTGGATAAACTCGATGCGTGTGCGCACAAAGCCCACATTCGTCATATTGCGCTCCGTGGCGGTCTTTGCACCACGCCACATACGCGCACCCTTGATGTCGATGCCGATATAGTTCTTGTCGGGGTTGCGCTCTGCCAACGCCACGGTATATTCGCCACGGCCACAGCCCAACTCCAAGACTATGGGGTTGTCATTGTGGAAGAACTCCTTATGCCAATTACCCTTCAAGGGGTGGTCCTTGTGGAAGATATCGTCGAACTCGGGCTGCACCATGCACTTGAAGGTGAGGTTCTCGGCAAACTTTCTTAACTTATCTTTACCCATTGCTAAAGTGTTATTCTTCAATTATTAAGCCCACCGAGGCAATGCCCTCGACGGCAGTTTCGGGGGTCAAGCGGAAGAGGTAGTCGCCCTTGTGCTTTAAGACCACATTACTACGATAGACAAATGTCTGCTCCTCGGGGCGCAGGTCGTTCAAACGAGGCACACGCAACACAAAGGGCTCCTCCAAGACCATTGAGTCGGGGGCTACGGTGAGCACACGCAAGGCAATGGAGTCCGCCTTGTAGGTGCGGTCATAGCGCACGACAATCTTAATATCTCTTTTAAGGAGCGAATCTTGGTTGGTGTAATAAATCTCCTCGGCACTGCTCCACACCGAGCCCTCATGGTCTATAACCTCGACGGTGCGGGGCGTGGTGTTGCAGGCCATGGCGATAGCCACGACAGCCAAAAGCAATATATGGCGGATTATGCTCCTCATCGCTTACTCCTTATTCTCGACACCACGGTCGTTTTGGCGCTCATTCTGGCGGTTGCGGTTGCCACGGAAGCGGTTGTTGCGATTATTACGGCGCTGACCATCACGCTGTTGACCCTCTCGAGGCTGACCCTCACGCTGCTCGCGAGGCTTATTCTCACGGGGCTGCTGTGCGCCCTCTGCCTTCTCTACTCTCTCGGCCTTTGGCTCACGCTGCTCCTTTGGCTCTTTCTGCTCCTTTTGCTCACGGGGCTGACCCTCAGCCTTGCGGTCACGACCACCACGGCGCTTGTTGCGCTTATTTCGCTTGGTCTTAGAGTCGAAGCGTGTGATGCTATCCTCCTCGTGACGATATGTAGGCTCCTCAACCTGTGCCTCGCCACCCTCACCAACAAGGGTATCCGCCTTCTGACCAGCACGGTTTAGGGCGATAAGCTCCTTGACACGGCTCACGGGGAGTGTTGTGAGGTTTGCCATAGTGTTCTTGCTTGTCGAGAACGACATAGTCTGCGCCAGCGGGTCGATCTTCACCAAGTACCACTCGCCCTCCAAGGTCTGCAACGGCTCACGCAAGCGAGGTATGGTGCGGCGAGCATCGGCATAGGCATCGTACTCGTACATCAAACAGCACTTCAACTTTGAGCACTGACCCGCCAACTTTTGGGGGTTGAGCGAAATCTCCTGCATACGCGCAGCGTTGGTCGTAACCGACGAGAAGCTCGACATCCACGATGCACAGCACAGCTCACGGCCACAAGCGCCGATACCGCCAATGCGACCCGCCTCCTGTCGTGCGCCAATCTGCTTCATCTCGATGCGGATGTGGAACCTTTCGGCAAAGACCTTGATAAGCTCGCGGAAGTCTACACGCTCATCGGCGATGTAGTAGAAGATAGCCTTGATCTTGTCGCCCTGATACTCGACATCGCCAATCTTCATATTAAGACCCATATCCGCAGCAATCTGTCGCGATGCAATCATCGTCTCGTGCTCCAAGGCTATGGCCTCCTGCCACTTCTCGATGTCGTAGGGGCGTGCCTTGCGATAGATCTTCTTGAACTCGCCGTTGTGGGGGTTGAAGCCTGTGCGTCGCATCTGCTTGGCCACCATATCGCCCGTAAGCGAGATGATGCCGATGTCGTGGCCGGGCGATGCCTCAACCGCAACGATATCGCCACGCTTTAGCTCCAAGCCATTGACATTCTGATAGTACGAACGGCGTGTATTCTTAAACCTCACCTCGAAGATATCGGTGGGTATATTGTCGGGGTACTCCTCCAACCAGTTGGTTTCGTGGAGCTTATAGCAGCCCTCCGAGGCCCTTGCCTCCAGCTCGTCGCCACAGTCGCAGAAGCAACATCCACGACCCATCTCGGGCTTATGATTCTTATTACAACTCATCTCTAAATTTAGGGATACATTATGTCAATATAAACAATCGGGCGTAAAGATACGATTTTTTTCGGGAATGTGAAAAAATAGTGCTAAAATTTGCAGATTGAACAATTATTTGTACTTTTGTATTAACAGAATTGTTAAACAACTTTGTTGAATAGTAAAACGATGGATACCAATCAAAAGCAAAACAAAGAGAAAGAGATACTTACGGCTGCTGAGAATGAGTTCTTGACCAAGGGCTACGACGGTGCTCGCACCACCTCGATAGCCAAAGCGGCGGGTGTGACACACGCAATGCTACACTACTATTTTCGCACCAAGGAGCAACTTTTTGAACGCATCGTCGACGAGAAGTTTCGCCTTATGGCGGAGTCGACATTGGCAGCACTTGGCGACTCATCATTGCCGATGAAGGAGCGTATTCGCACGGGGGTTGCCAACCACTTCGACTTTGTGGCAAGCAATCCACTGCTGCCCCTATTTGTTATCAACGAGATAGTCTCTCGCCCCGAGCGCTATGCCTTTCTGCACGAACGCGCAAAGACAATTATCGACACGGTATATCGTGGTTTGCAGGCTGATATCGACCGTGCGGCAGAGCGTGGCGAGATGGTGCAAATCAATGCTAAGATGCTCTTTATGAGCATTATGTCGCTCAATATCTTCACCTTTATCGCCTACCCATTTATGAAGCCGTTGATGGGCGACCTGATGGCCAACGACGAGCGATTCTTGGCTGAGCGCAAGGCAGAAAATATCGAAACAATAATGAAAAGAATCGAGATATGAAACGAACTCTTTTATTAACGATTTTCGCTCTCTTGGCGAGTATCGGTGTGGTATCGGCGCAGTCGCTCGACGAGTGTCGTCGTTTGGCGCGTGAGCACTACCCCGAGATTAGGCAGTACGACCTGATTGATGCCACCGAGCAGTACAACCTATCGAACGCAGCGCGTGCGTGGATTCCGCAGGTAATGTTCTCGGCACAGGCGACCTATCAGTCGGCAACACCCACCTACCCCGAGGCCTTCAATGCCATATTAGAGGCAAATGGCGTGGAGATGGCGGGCATACGCCGTGACCAGTATAAGGTAGCGCTCGATGTGTCGCAGAATATCTGGGATGGTGGTCTGTCACGAGCCAACCGCGAGATTGCTAAAGCCGAAGCCAAGGAGCAGCGCTCGAGGGTGGATGTTACGCTCTACGACCTACAATCGAGGGTCGACAACCTCTACTTTGGCATCCTACTTCTCAACGAGCGAGAGGCACAGACCGAGACACTTATCTCGCTGTTGGAGAGCAACCTAAAGCGGATGCAGATCTATTATAATAATGGTGTTGCGATGCAGGCGGATGTCGATGCCATAGAGGCGGAGTTGCTCACAGCACGCCAGACCCTTGGTCAGGTTGAATCCTCAAGGGCAAGTTACCGCCGTATGTTGGAGGTGTTTATCGGCAAGCCTCTCACAAGCGATAAGTTGGAGCGACCCTCAATGGTCGACCTCAAATCGCGCACCTCGGCACGCCCCGAATTGGCACTCTTCGATGCTCAGGAGAGCAAGATTGAGGCACAGCGCCGAGCAATCAACTCATCGGTTATGCCTCGCTTCTCGGCATTTGCGCAGGGCTACTACGGCTATCCAGGAATGGATATGTTCAAAAGTATGATGTCGGCAGAGTGGACACTTAACGCCATAGTGGGTGTGCGTATGTCGTGGAACATAGGTGCGTTCTACACCAAAAAGAACAATCTCGACAAGCTCAACACGGCACAACAGCAGGTTGCCGTTCAGCGCGATATCTTCCTTTTTAACAGCGAGATGCAGACAACGCAGGAGGATGGTGAGATAGTGCGCCTACGCAAGGCTGTCGAGGATGACGACCGCATTGTAGAGCTTCGTCGTAGGGTGCGTATGGCGGCAGAGTCGCAGTTGGAGAATGGCGTAATCGATGCCACCGAATTGCTCCGTAAAATCTCGGATGAGACCACAGCGACACTCAACCGCTCGACCCACGAAATCGAACTTTTGCAAACAATATACAGACTTAAAACCACACTAAACCAATAATTATGAAACGATTAGCATATATCGCCACAGCACTACTCACAATCGGCTGTGGCACCGACACCACATTTGATGCACAGGGCACATTCGAAGCAACCGAGGTTGTTGTATCTTCCGAGGCAACCGGTCGCATCCTCTCGTTCGATGTCGAGGAGGGCTCGACAATCGCGTGCAACGATGTTGTAGGCGCAATCGACAGCCTACAACTCCACCTTCAGCGCAAGCAACTTGTGGCACAGCAGGCCGCTCTGCTCGGCTCTCGACCCGATATCAACAAGCAGGTATCATCGTTGCGTGAGCAGATAGCAAAGCAGCGCAGCGAGAAGACACGCATCGAAAATATGCTCCGTGATGGCGCTGCCACACAGAAGCAATACGACGATATCGATGCACAAATCAAGGTTTTAGAGAGTCAGCTCGAAGCAACACTCTCGACCCTCGACAAGAACACCGCCACCATCAACAACAACTCTACGGCGTTGGAGGCTCAGATAGCCGCCCTCGACGACCGCATCGCCAAGTGTAGCATCGTAGCACCCGTAAGCGGTACGGTCTTGGTCAAGTATGCCGAGGAGGGCGAGTTGGCTTCGGTGGGCAAGCCCCTGATGAAGGTTGCCGACCTTGAGAAAATCTATCTTCGTGCCTACTTTACTTCGGACCAACTCTCGAAAATCAAGCTTGGCGACGAGGTAAAGGTCATTGCCGACTTTGGTGGCGACGAGCGCTACGACTATGTGGGTCGTATTGCGTGGATTTCGTCGGAGAGCGAGTTTACGCCCAAGACAATCCAGACCAAGGATTCGCGTGCCAACCTTGTATATGCCGTGAAGATTGCCGTTGAGAACGACGGAAAGCTAAAGATTGGTCTTCAGGGCGAAGTAGTGTTGTAGTATGGGAGCAATCGAGATAGATAGCCTCTCGAAGAGATATGGCAATGTGCGTGCCCTCGACAGTGTGTCGTTCATGGTCGAGCGTGGCGAATTGTTTGGTCTTATCGGCCCCGATGGTGCGGGCAAGACCACACTCTTCCGCCTGCTCACCACTCTGCTCAATGCCGACGAGGGTAGCGCAAAGGTTGATGGCTACGACATCCAAGCCGACTACCTTGCCATTCGCTCGCGCGTAGGCTATATGCCTGGTCGCTTCTCGCTATACCCCGACCTCACGGTAGAGGAGAACCTCAACTTCTTTGCTGCGATGTTTGGTGTTACGGTAGATGAGTCCTACGACCTTATCGCGCCTATTTACAAGCAGATAGAGCCATTCCGCAAGCGCCGAGCAGGCAAACTATCGGGCGGTATGAAGCAAAAGCTTGCCCTGTCGTGTGCACTAATTCACCGACCCTCGGTCTTGTTCCTCGACGAGCCGACCACAGGCGTAGATGCCGTATCACGCAGTGAGTTTTGGGATATGCTTGCTGGGCTAAAGGAGCGCGGAATAACCATCCTTGTATCTACTCCCTATATGGACGAGGCGAGCCGCTGCGACCGTATCGCCCTCTGCAACGAGGGGCGTATCTTGGGTATCGACACCCCCGAGGGCATTGTCCGAGGTTTTGATAAGAGACTCTACGGCATAAGCGCCCGAAATATGTTTGCCCTACTGGAGCGAGCACGCCGAGTGGAGGGCGTCGAGGAGTGTTATCCCTTTGGCGAAAAGCACCACTTGGTAACGAGCGAAGAGTTTGATATCGAGCGCTTTAAGGCAGAGTTTAGCGATGTCGAAGATTTCGAGATAGTCTCGGTGGCGCCAACCATCGAGGATATGTTTATAAAATTAATGAAACGATGAGCGATATAGTAATTTCGGTACGCGACCTAACGAAGCGCTTTGGCGACTTTACCGCAGTCGACCGCATATCGTTTGATGTTCGCCGAGGCGAGATTTTCGGCTTCCTCGGCGCAAATGGTGCGGGCAAGACAACCGCTATGCGTATGCTCTGCGGCTTGAGTTATCCAACATCGGGAAGTGGCTCGGTGGCGGGCTACGATGTGCGCACCGAGGGCGAGAAGATTAAGCGCCATATCGGCTATATGAGCCAGCGTTTCTCGCTCTACAACGACCTTACCGTAGGCGAGAATATGCGCCTCTTTGCGGGCATCTACGGTCTTAGCGCAAGGCAGACCGAGGAGCGCACGGTGGAGCTACTCGACCGCCTCAACTTCTCGTCGGAGCGCAACACATTAGTTGGCTCATTACCACTTGGTTGGAAGCAAAAGTTGTCGTTTGCCATCGCCACGATTCACCGCCCCGAGGTGGTCTTCTTGGATGAGCCTACGGGAGGTGTCGACCCCGTTACGCGCCGTCAGTTTTGGGAGCTTATCTACGAGGCAGCCGAAGCGGGTACAACCATCTTCGTAACGACACACTATATGGACGAGGCGGAGTACTGCTCGCGCGTATCTATTATGGTAGATGGCGAGGTGCGAGCCCTCGACACCCCCGCCCGATTAAAACAACAATTTTCGGCAGAGTCGATGGACGAGGTATTCCGCACCTTGGCTCGAGGCGCACAAAGAGGAGAGTAGTCTATTATGAGAGGTAATTTTATATCATTCGTAAAGAAGGAGTCGTTGCACATACTCCGTGATAAGCGCACAATGCTCGTTGTGATGCTTATCCCCGTGATGCTGATGATACTCTTCGGCTTTGCGATATCTACCGAGGTCAACAACATAAATGTTGCCGTCGTCGCCTCGGAGCGCACCGATGGCGTAAGCGATGCCGTGGAGCGATTAGCGCAAAACGACTATTTCACATTCAAGGGTTATATCTCCGAGGATGATATCGACCCGTGGCTACGCTCGGGCAAGGTGGGTGCTGTGGTGGTCTTCGCCTTGGACTACGATAGACGAGCAGAACTTGCACGGCAAGGCGTTGAAAGTAAGCCCATTATCCAGCTCGTTGTCGATGCCTCGAATGTCAATACCGCGGGCTCGGCAACGGCATATTTGCAGGGTGTGTTACTTGGCTCGGCATCCCAGCAGGCGATGTTCGAGACACGAATGTTGTTCAACCCACAGATGAAGTCGGCATACAACTTTGTGCCGGGTATTATGGGTCTAATCTTTATCCTCGTCTGCGCGATGATGACCTCCGTGTCGATTGTCCGCGAGAAGGAGGTGGGCACTATGGAGGTACTTTTGGTGTCGCCCGTGCGCCCCGTGAAGATTATCTTTGCAAAGATGATTCCCTACTTCGCCATTTCGTGCATCGTGCTTGTAACCATCTTGCTCTTAGCACGATACCTGCTCGGTGTGCCGATGACAGGCGGTGTCTGGGGCATCTTCTCCTTGTCGTTGCTCTACCTTATGCTCTCGTTGGCTTTGGGTCTCTTGGTATCGACCATCGCTACGACGCAGATGGCGGCGTTGCTAATCTCGGCAATGGTGATGATGATGCCCATCTTGATGCTCTCGGGTATGTTGTTCCCCATCGAGAATCTGCCGAAGTTCTTCCGTGTGGTGTCGAACATCGTGCCTGCAAGGTGGTATATCGATGCAGTGCGCAAGATGATGATTCAGGGCTTGCCGATTGTTGCCGTATGGCGAAATTGTGTGATTTTGCTCGCTATGACCATTGCGATACTCGGCGTATCTTTAAAGAAGTTTAACGATAAATTGGAGTAACTATGAGAGCATTTATCGTACTTGTTCAAAAGGAGTTTTTGCAGATTAGGCGCAATTCGTTCCTCCCTCGACTCATTATCGCCTTCCCGATACTTGTGATGTTGCTGATGCCTCTGATTATGACTATGGATGTCCGCAATGTCAATGTTGCGGTTGTAGACCTCGACCGCTCGACAACCTCGCGCCGTATAGCCTCACATATCGAGGCATCGGAGTATCTTACATTGGCGCAAACCACCTCGGAGTATCCGCTTGCCATCGGCGCTTTGGAGCAGGGCGATGTCGATGTTATTGTGCAGATACCCAGCAACTTTGAGCGTGATATGCTCGTCTCGTCGCCCGAGCGCATCAGCATCACCGCCAATGCCGTAAATGCCACCAAGGGCGGTATGGGTATGCAGTATATCGTGCAGACCATAGCGCGCACCTTGGTAGAGTTGCGTGGCGAGAAGAGCCCCGCCAAACTCTCGGAGTTGGTGACCATCGACAACCGCTACAACCCCACGCTCAACTACCGCCACTATATGATTCCTGCGCTGATGATTATCCTCTTTATCCTTATTTGCGGATTTCTGCCAGCGCTGAGCATCGTGGGCGAGAAAGAGAGTGGCTCAATCGAGCAGATAAATGTAACACCCGTGTCGCGCTTTACATTCACCCTCTCGAAACTTGTACCCTACTGGATTATCGGTCTCTTTGTCGTTACGGTGGCGATGCTTGTGGCACGCTTGGTCTATGGTCTTGTGCCCGTAGGCTCGGTGGGTGCGATATACTTTGGCGCTATGCTCTTTATCCTTACGATTTCGGGCTTCAGCCTTACGATTGCCAACTTCTCGGAGACTATGCAGCAGACGATGTTCGTAATGTTCTTCTTCATTATGATATTTATGCTGATGAGCGGTCTTCTCACCCCTGTAGACTCTATGCCCCTTTGGGCGCAGAGGTTTACAACGATACTGCCTCCGAGATACTATATCGAGATACTTCGCTCGGTCTATTTGAAGGGCACGACAATCGCCGAACTTTGGCTAAACTTTGTTGCACTCGGCATCTTCGCCATTGTGTTTGACACCCTTGCAGCCCTCACCTACAAAAAGCAGGCATAACGAAAATATCGGAGTCGGTTGCAACTTTTGCCGAATTATTTAGTAACTTTGTCCTAACGGAAACAAACTAAATAGATACCGACAATGAGACTTTTGCAACTTTTCAAGAGTGGCGTAGCGATGATTATGGCTGCCGCCACCGTATCGTGCGTAGGCGACAAGGAGCCGTTCCCCGTTCCCGAGAAGCCTATTTTGGAGATGGACTACACCGCCGAGAAGACCACCTTCGAGGTCTGGGCACCCACTGCCGAGAGCGTTGTTGTGCGCCTCTACGATGGCGATGCACTCCTCGACGAGATCGCTATGGAGCGCGTGGAGGATGGTCTTTGGCGTGCCACGGCCGAGGGCGACCACAAGGGCAAATACTACGCCTTTGCCGTAACCATCGATGGCAAGCAACTTAAGGAGACCGCTGGCATCTTTGCCCGTGCGCTGAATGTCAATGGCGACCGTGGCGCTATCATCGACCTTCGAGATACCGACCCCGAGGGTTGGGCAGAGGATAAGGCGCCCGAGGTGAAGCCCTCAGAGATTGTGATTTACGAGATGCACTACCGCGATATGACGGCACACCCTTCGGCAGGTAGCAGCTATCCTGGCAAGTACCTCGGTATGGCTGAGCGTGGCACTCGCTCCGAGGAGGGTCTTGCTACAGGTCTAGACCACCTCGTTGAGATGGGCGTATCGCATATCCACCTACTCCCCACTGCCGACTTTGGCTCTATTGATGAGTCGACACCCACCGACCAGTACAACTGGGGCTACGAGCCCAAGAACTACTCGGCACCCGAGGGCACCTACGCCACCACCGTTGCCGACCCCGAGGCTCGTGTGCGTGAGCTAAAGAGCCTCGTTCAGGCTATGCACAAGGCGGGCTTGAAGGTTGTGCTTGATATTGTCTACAACCACACTACCTCTACCGAGAACTGCGGTTTTGAACTTACCGTGCCCGGCTACTTCTACCGTATGCGCGAAGATGGCTCGTTTGCCGATGGCTCAGGCTGTGGCAACGAGACCGCCAGCGAGCAGCCTATGATGCAGAAGTACATCGTTGAGTCGTTGGAGTACTGGGTTAAGGAGTACCATATCGACGGCTTCCGCTTCGACCTTATGGCAATCCACGATATCGAGACGATGAACCTTATCCGCAGCCGCTTGGAGGCTCTCAACCCCGATATCTTGCTCTATGGAGAGGGCTGGGCAGCATCCGCTCCCCTCTACGATGAGAAGAAGTTGGCATTCAAGCGCTACACCTACCAGATGCCTGGCGTGGCGGCATTCTCTGACGATATCCGTGATGCTCTGCGTGGCACGCTCGACCTCTCGCGCGGTGGCTTTATCCACGGCGTCGAGGGTAACAAGGAGGCTCTGAAGTTTGGTATTGTGGGCGCTATCGACCACCCCGAGGCACAGCGCCCCGATGGAGCGTGGACAGCAGCGCCAACACAGCATATCAGCTATGTAGCGTGCCACGATGACCACAACCTGCGCGACCGCCTGACACATATTTCGCCTGAGGCCTCGGAGGAGGAGCTGCTTCAGATGGTGCGCCTTGCCCACCTCGGCGTGTTTACATCGCAGGGCATTCCCTTTATCTTCTGTGGCGAGGAGATGTTTCGCTCGAAACTTGGCGAGAAGAACACCTATAATATGCCCGATAAGTACAACGCTATTGACTGGTCGCTAAAGAGCGAATATAGCTCGCTTGTAGAGTTCGTCAAGGGTCTTATCGCTATGCGAAAGGCACACCCCGCATTCTCGCTTGGCACTGCCGAGGCTGTGCGTGAGCACCTCAGTTTTATCGAGACCGATAACGAGGCTGCCGTAGGCTTTGTGCTTGATAATCTTGAGGGTATCGACAGCGCCAAGCGCATCGTGGTGCTCCTCAACGGCTCACGCGAGGGCGTAGAGTTTACTATCCCTGAGGGCAACTACAAGTGGCTCACCGATGGTACAACGGTCGTTGCCGAGGGTATGGGCTCACTGCCTGTTGATGATGGCAAATTTGCCGTTTCGCCCGTAACTGGCGTGGTGCTTGCCGAGTTCTAATCGAAGCCACCTATCATAAAAGAGTGCTGACCTCCGAAAAGTGGTCAGCACTTTTTTGTTGCAGATAACCCATTTGGCTCTCTACAACGGTATCTCTTGCAAATTATCAAATGTTTAATATTCAAGTGCGTGTTTTTTGGAGTTGTTAGTTTTTAGAGCTTTTAGTTTTTAGTTTTTTAGGACAAGTAAGATGAGTAGGACCAATAGGATAAGTAGGACAATCTTTGATGCCCTACTTCGTAACGCTCTTAAGGTCTTATAGTCCTATCGGCCTTAAATAATATCTAATAACTAAAAACTAATAGCTAATGCCTCTCTTTGAACTTTTCTTCGTAACTTTGTAGAAAACCGCAACGACTATGACCACCAACGACCTACGCAATAAGATTTTAAGTGCTGAGGGGATGAGCGATTTTCAGCGAAGGGTATATATCGCCCTGCTCGATATCCCCGCAGGCACGACCATAACCTACGGCGAACTGGCACGCAGAATCGGTTGCCGTAGCGCACAGGCGGTGGGTCAGGCGCTCAAGCGCAACCCCTTTGCGCCCGAGGTGCCGTGCCATCGTGTGGTGGCGGCAAACGGCTCGTTAGGTGGCTATAATGGCGCACGCGAGGGTGCGGAGTTGGAGCGCAAACGCCAACTTTTGGAGAGCGAGAAAACGACACGATAACAATGGAAATAACTAACCTACTGGAGTTTACCACACGCGCAGAGCTGCGCCAATGGTTTGATACACACCACGCCACCGAGCGCGAATGTTGGGTGACGATAACACGCAGCAAGCACCCCACCACGCCCGCCATACCCTACATCGAGGTTGTCGAGGAGTCGCTCTGTTTCGGCTGGATCGACTCGACCCTAAAACGGCTCCCCGATGGTCGCCTTGCCCAACGCCTCTCACCCCGCCGCAAGGGTAGCCACTGGACCGAACTCAACAAAGCTCGCTGTGCCGACCTCGAAGCCCGTGGCCTAATGACCGATGCCGGCCGCAACGCCCTCGCCCAAGCGAAATAGTTTGCCAAAAGGAATAAAAATTTGTGATTTGCAAAATTATTGCTATCTTTGCATCGCAAAAGTAGGACCCATAGCTCAGTTGGTTAGAGCAGCGGACTCATAATCCGAAGGTCGTGGGATCATGCCCCTCTGGGTCCACAAAAAAGTCTCGGCATCGCTGTCGAGGCTTTTTTTATTGGGGTATAGCCCCCCTAGATTTAGTAGACCGCAATGCGGGCAATGGTGAGAGGTGCGCGAGAGTCGAGGAAACGGATGCGTAGCTGGTCGGTGTTAACCGAATCCGCAAGGGGCAAGATGCGCTTATAGCCGATAGTTGTACCCGAGGCTATCTCTTGCCAGTCGTTGCCATCGTAAGCCTCGATAACGAACTCTCTAACACGCTGACCCAAGGCGATATACTCTTGAATTACAATGTATTTCGCCGTGATAGGCTCGCTCCATTTGAGGGTGATATCGCCAGTGGTTACGCCATCTGCGGTAGCCCAATAACCCTCATCTTCGCCCTGCATATTCTCCGCCTCGAAGCCCCTACCGCGCGATGAGGATGCTGTAAAGAGTGCCTCCTCGGCTAGGTCGTTACGAAAGGCGTTATCAACCATCTCGCGCCACGCAATCAGCGACTCGATATCCTCCTCGGGAATGCGACCACGGCGGTCGGGGGCAAGGTTAAGAAGAAGCGTGCCACCACGACCCACGGATGTAAGGTAGATATCGAAGAGCTGTTCGGGCGTTTTGGGTGCTTCGTAGTCGTGGTAGAACCACCCTGGGCGTATCGAGACATCTGCCTCGGCAGGCGCCCATCTCGCACCGTTCTCCTGTCCGTGGCGAAGCACAGCTATATTATCCTTGCCGTTGGGATACATCTCCTCGGGCGTTGCCATAGCCCAGCAGTGCTCGTCGATAATGCCTCGCTCGTTGCTACACCAACGCGCATCGGGGAGCGATGAGCTCCAGACAACGGTCTCGGGCGAGAGTTCACGAATGATATCCACGACCTTTGCCCAGTCATAATAGAGGTAGCCCGACTCTACCCAGCGCGTCTCGTTGGCGCCACCATAGTAGCCATCGCCACCATTGGCACCATCAAACCACATCTCGAAAAGAGGGCCATAGGCGGTGAGCAACTCACGCACCTGATTACGGTAGTACTCAAGGTAGGCATCTGTGCCATAGTCGGCATGGTTGCGATCCCATGGCGAGAGGTAGATGCCGAACTTTATGCCGTGGCGGCGGCACGCCTCGGCAACTTCGCCAACGATATCGCCCTTGCCCTCCTTGTAGGGCGAGTTTTTAATCGAGTGCTCGGTATATTGGGTAGGCCATAGGCAGAAGCCGTCGTGGTGCTTAGCGGTGAGAATCAAGCCTTTAAGGTTGGCATCCTTGACAACACGCACCAAGGCATCTGCATCGAAGTCGGTGGGGTTGAACCACTCGGGCGACTCATCGCCATAGCCCCACTCCTTATCCGTAAAGGTGTTAATCGTGAAGTGTACAAAGGCGTATTGCTCCATCTTGTGCCACTCGATTTGGTGGGGCGAGGGAACAACACTCATAGGCTTTGGGGGCTCGGCATTGCACGCCATAAACGCAATAGATGTAAGCAGAACGAGGCTCTTCAAAATATTTCTCATAGACTTTGGGTTATTTTATAGGTGTAAAGTTACGAAATTAAATCGAAAATGTCTATATTTGTAGGAGATTAGTTGAATCCTAACGAGGTCAAAATGAAGAACTACGATGTATTTATATCCTATTCAAGGCGTGATCTGGATATTGTAAATAGTATTGCAGCTGCTTTAACAAAGAAGAATTATACCGTATTTACAGATTTTACTAGTATCACAACGGGAGCGAACTTTAACGAGGTATTTATTGATGTTCTAAAAGCATCAGACCTCTTTCTGCTTATTTGCACACCGAATTCATTAGCATCAAACTGGGTATATAATGAATTAAACTATGTTATTAATGCCGGTAAAATAGTTATTCCCGTTATAGTAGATAATTTTGACCTTCCTGCGAATTATAAGTTCATCCTAAGCACTAAGCAATGGATAGATTATGATAGTAGTAATATTACACAGAGTACCAAGCAATTAGTAGATGGAATCATTCCTTACCTTAATCGTGTTAAGCATGGTTCTGAAAGTGCTACTATTGAGGATACACACAACGAAATTGAGGATAAGTCCGAGTCCTTAGAAACCTCTGCACCTACATCAGAAATATCTACCACACAGAAAGCTCAAAATCAGCAACAAACGGGCAGTGTCATTCGTAAGGTATTGAGTATAACAGGTATTGTAATACTAATCTTATTGTACCTAATATGTGTTTGTGGCTCTTTTATTTCTGAAGATTATCTAACTGGCATTGGATTGCTAGTACCTGTATTATTATCTGTTGTTGGATTGTTTGTTTTGCAGGTTAAATCGTCAAAATATGATTTAAAACTCTATTGCGAAACGGAAGATACGAATGAAAAATCAACGATAACAATCTCTGTTGATGATAGAGTTGTTGCCACATTACAAGGACAAGATTTTGTAAGATTATCTGAAAAGAGCGGAGATTATCTTATCTCGGTAAAGTCAAGTTGTGAAGCAATAGCGACCGAAAGATTTGTACACACATTCGGGAAGAACAATCACGGAGCTATAAAACAAATAACTTTAAAGGCCAAAGATTCGAAACATCTAGAGAAGAAAACAAACGAAATAGCCACTCAATTTATGAGTTTTATTGCTGGTTCTACTCGTTTGGTCAATGAGCGCAACGCGGTACGCGCAGTGTTAAGTGTTTTGTATAACAAATGGGAGCGCTACAATCTTGTTATCTCGTCATATACTTTTGAGGATTTTTCGAATAGCTACACGGTAGGTGGACAGCAAATGCGCTATGATGAGTTTATAGCCAATAAGGCACACTGCGCAATATTTATTGTAGAGAATGGCATCGGCCCAAAGACACTGAATGAATATCGTTTGTCGATAAAAACCTTCGAGGAGAACGGACAACGACCTAAAATCTTTGTCTATGCCAACTCACTAAATCAGGAAGAGACTACATTGCAGTTTATAGAGGAGGTTCGTAAGCACAACTCTTATTGGAGAGAGTACACTAATATACCCCAACTGATGAACTTAGTCAAAGAGGATATTGATGGTGAGTTGTTTAATATATTTATTTTAAAAAACGGACTTAAATAGACAATATGAAGATAGCGATAATTGGAGCAGGAAATATGGGTGGTGCGCTGGCGCGTGGTTTGGCAAAAGGCTCGCTTGTTGCCACCTCGGATATATATGTGGCAAATCCCTCGACAGCAAAGCTTGAGGCTCTTAAGGCGGAGTTTTCTACCATCAACACCACAACCTCGAACATAGAGGCTGTGGCGGCTGCCGATATGGTTGTGCTTGCCGTTAAGCCGTGGAAGGTGGTCGAGGTGCTTGGCGAGATTAAGCCCTCGTTAGACTATGAGCGTCAGGCTGTTGCCTCTATGGTGGGTGGCTTGGGCATCGCACAACTATCGGCGTGGCTCGACAAGGGCGACGGACAGCTACCCGCAACCTATCTTATTATCCCCAACACCGCCATCGCCACGATGAGCAGTATGACATTTATCGCCTCGGTACGCGCGACCAAGGAGCAAGATGCACAGTTGGTCGATATCTTCAATGAGTTGGGCGAGGCTATGTTGGTTGACGAAGGGCTTATCCCTGCGGGCACATCGCTCGCCTCGTGCGGTATCGCCTATGCCCTGCGCTATATCCGTGCCGCTATGGAGGGTGGCGTGGAGCTTGGTTTTAGGGCAGATGATGCCAAGCGTATTGTGATGCAGACCCTGCGTGGCGCAGCCGATATTCTCGCTGCCAACAACTCGCACCCCGAAGCCGAAATCGACCGTGTAACAACCCCCGGCGGCCTTACCATCAAGGGTCTTAACGCAATGGAGACCAACGGCTTCACCCACAGCGTAATCGAGGGTTTAAGAGCATCGACAAAGAGGTAAGGATTAAAAGTAATTATTAACCAAAAACAATAGAAATTATGAAGAGTGTAAAATGGTTGATTTTTGCCGTGGCTGTCGTGATGGCGGCGTGTGGCACATCGGAGGTGAAGCCTGCAATCGAGCGAGATAGCGAGATTGAGCGACAGGTGGAGGAGATTCTCAAAGGTATGACACTTGAGCAGAAGGTAGGTCAGATGGCGGAGCTCGGCATTGATATGTTTGGCAATAGCGTTACGGGCGTTGCCGACGACAAGAAATTTGAGCTTAAAGAAGATGTCCTGGAGGAGGTTGCCGAGAAGTATAAGTTTGGCTCGGTGCTCAATGCTCCGGGCAAGGCGCAGACCGCCGAGGAGTGGAACAAGATTGTAGAGAAGATTAACGAGGTGTCAATCAAGCATACCGGTCTTCCCACCCTCTACGGCATCGATGCTATTCACGGCGCTACCTACACTTGGGCATCGCCACTCTTCCCGCAGGAGGTGAATGCTGCGGCATCGTTCAACCGTCAGTTGGTGCGCCAAATGGCGGAGATGACAGCCTATGAGGTGCGCGCAAGCAACATACCGTGGACCTACTCGCCCACGCTCGACCTCGGTCGCAAGGCATCGTGGCCACGCCAGTGGGAGAGCTTCTCGGAGGATGCCTACCTCACAGCAGAGCTCGCACGCGAGATGGTGCTTGGCTATCAGGGTGACGACCCCAACCATATAGACCGCTATCATATCGCATCGTGTCCCAAGCACTATATGGCCTACGGTATGACCAATTCGGGTCAGGATCGCACCCCCGCCTATGTATCTATTGCGGAGCTTCGTGAGAAGCATTTTGCACCCTTCAAGGCGGCTATCGAGGCTGGTGCGCTGTCGATTATGGTAAACTCGGCATCGGTAAATGGCATACCCACACACGCTGACTATGAGCTACTTACCGTATGGCTCAAGGAGGGTCTTAACTGGGACGGTATGGTCGTTACGGACTGGGCGGACATCGTAAACCTCTACACCCGCGAGAAGATTGCCGTAGACTACAAAGATGCTATCCGCCTCGCTATCAATGCGGGTGTCGATATGTCGATGATTCCCTACGATGTGAACTTCTGCCCTCTGCTTATCGAGCTTGTAAACGAGGGTAAGGTATCGCAGGAGCGTGTAGACGATGCTGCACGCCGTATTATCCGTATGAAGATTCGCCTCGGCCTGCTTGAGACGCCCAACACCTACCTTGCAGACTATCCCAAGTTCCAAGGCGAGGAGATTCGTGAGGCGTGCTACGAGGCTGCTGCCGAGTCGATTACGCTACTTAAGAACGAGGCAAACATCCTGCCTCTATCGCCCTCGACACGCATCCTTGTGGCTGGTCCTAATGCCGACCGTATGCGCCCCTTGTGTGGTGGTTGGAGCTACTCTTGGCAGGGCGATGTAGTGGATAAGGTGTTGCCCAACGGTACTACCTTTGTAGATGCTATACGCGCTATCGGTGGCGATAATGTGAGCTATGTGGCAGGTGTTGAGTATGCCACGGAGGGTCACTTCGCTGCGGAGTGCAACATCGACATTGAGGCGGCAGTAAAGGCTGCAAAGGGTGTCGAGGTTGTTGTGCTATGCATCGGCGAGAACTCATACTGCGAGACCCCGGGTAATATCAACGAGATTGCCCTCTCGGAGAATCAGCAGAGACTTGCCAAGGCGCTTATCGCTACGGGCAAGCCCGTAGTGCTCGTCTTGAACGAGGGTCGTGGCCGTCTTATCTCGTCGTTTGTCGATGACACGAAGGCGGTGCTTCACACCTATCTACCTGGTACTGAGGGTGCTCGCGCCCTTGCCGACATCCTCTATGGCAAGGTAAATCCCTCGGGTAAGTTGCCCTACACCTATCAGAAGTACTCTAACGCGATGACCACCTACGACCACAAGGTATCGGAGAGCGTGGGCACTATGGAGGGTGCCTACGACTACAACGCCGTGGTATCTGTGCAGTGGGCATTTGGCTATGGTCTGTCGTACACCGAGTGGGAGTATAGCAACTTGCGCATCGTTGATGGTCAGGAGTTCAAGGCTGGCGATAAGATTCGTATCGCTGTCGATATCAAGAACATAGGCGCACGCGATGGCAAGGAGAGCGTACTGCTCTTTATCAACGACGATGTGGCATCGGTAGTTCCCGATGCACGCCGTTTGCGCGACTTCGAGAAGGTCGAGGTTAAGGTGGGCGAGAGCCGTACCGTAGAGTTCGAGGTCAAGGCCGAGGAGCTTGCTTTGGCAGGCAACGATGGCAAGTGGCACTTGGAGGAGGGCACATTCACTGTTCAGTGTGGCAACCTCACCGAGCGCCTCACCTGCACCGAGACAACACACTTTGGCGAGAACATCCGCTAATAAACACATATTGCTACTATGCAAAAGGTTGAAGCGTGCTTGATAAATACCGATGCCGATTTACCATATTCGGCATCGGTATATGCCGAGATAAACGATATGGCAGAGTTGGTTGTTGAGTATCGCTACGACGATGATCACAACGCCCGTCGCAACTTCATTAAGAGAGCAACGGTCGACGGTGACGATACCCAAACAATGGCTACGCACTACAGCACCTCGGTTGGCGAGCTACCACGCCTCCTCGCCGAGAGATGCGATATCGCCTATGGTGGCACACGATCGGATGCAGAGCGCATCTTTCAGGAGGCTTTGCAGGTGATTTTGGATGCCAATGTAAGGTATCACCTCCGCGATATTTAGTTTGAGGATAGCACTAAACCGAGAGTTATGAATGAGTATATTTTAAGCGGCTTAATAGGTGCGATAATCGGTTACCTAACAAATATGTTGATTGATTTTGTAAAGTCTACAACATCGAAAAGGATAACCAACTACCGTATTACAAAAATTCGAGACGGACTAAAGAGTGCAAACTTCAAGGCAGATAATGGATATATGCCTATAGATCACGCTGTACCACAATACAACGAAGAGGATATACATCTGCACTACGAAAATAGACTCTTTGTCGTGCCTAT
>JAGBYO010000150.1 GCA_017628735.1 Alistipes sp.
AGGCCGTTACGATAAGTCCGTGCCACGAGGCTGCGGTGCGGGCAGCAAGGATGGTGTCGAGGTGACCGATAACGGCATCATTTGCCACATAGTGCGTAATGATAGCCGCCAAGAAGCAACCTACGGCATTGCCCAAGAGCATAGGCACCAAGCGCCACGACTCGCGGTAGGGGAGGTAGCCCGCCTTGCCGGTATAGAGTTGTGCACCGCACATCACAACCGACAACAGGCCGAATGCGAAGAGTACAGCGCCTGCCAAGCCACCAACTCTGAGATATACAAGGCCGGCGATGCCGATCATAAGACCGGCAAAGACCGACATTGATAGGAAGTGCCTCATTACATTACGATGTTAATAATCTTGCCCTTAACGACGATAATCTTCTTGGGCTGCTTGCCCTCCAACCACTTCTGTGCACCGTCAGTAGTTACGATATGCTTAACGATGTCGTCCTGAGCCATATCGAGGGCGTACTCCTGCTTGAAGCGGAGCTTGCCGTTAATCATCACGGGGTACTCAAACGAGTTCTCAACGAGGTACTCAGCCTTGAACTCGGGGTACTCTGCATCGCAAACGGTGGTGTTGTGACCCAAGGCCTCGCGCCACAACTCCTCGGCCATATGGGGTGCAAAGGGTGCGATAAGCGCTGTGAGGGGCTCCAAAATCTCGCGCTTCGAGCAGTCGCCCAACTCGTTAAGACATATCATAAAGGCGGCAACCGAGGTGTTGAACGAGAAGTTCTCGATATCCTCTCTTACCTTCTTGATGGTCTTGTGCAGGGTCTTAAGCTCGGCGGGGGTTGCCTTCTCGTCATTTACGAGCAATACGCCATCGCGTGAGTAGAACTTCGACCAGAGGCGGCGCAAGAACTTATGCACACCGTCGATACCGTTGGTATCCCAAGGCTTCGACTGCTCCAAAGGACCGAGGAACATCTCGTACATACGCAAGGTGTCGGCACCGTATGCCTCGACGATATAGTCGGGATTTACGACATTGAACATCGACTTCGACATCTTCTCGATAGCCCAACCGCAGATATACTTGCCATCCTCCAATACAAACTCGGCATCGGCAAACTCAGGGCGCCACTTGCGGAAGGCATCGAGGTCGAGAACATCGTTCTTCACGATATTTACATCGACATGAATCTCCTGGGTATCGTACTCCTTCTTCAAGCCGAGCGACACAAACTTGTTTGTGCCTACGATGCGGTATACAAAGTTAGAGCGACCCTGAATCATACCCTGATTAACGAGCTTCTTGAAGGGCTCCTCTTCCGAGATATAGCCCAAGTCGTAGAGGAACATATTCCAGAAGCGAGAGTACATCAAGTGACCCGTAGCGTGCTCGATACCACCGACATAGAGGTCGACATTGCGCCAGTATTCGTTAGCCTCCTTGCTTACTAGACCCTTTGAGTTGTGGGGATCCATATAGCGGAGGAAGTATGCCGACGAGCCAGCGAAGCCGGGCATCGTAGAGAGCTCATAGGGGTAACCCTCCTCGGTATGCCAGCCCTCGACACGAGCCAACGGTGGCTCACCCTCGGCGGTAGGACCAAAGTCCTTGATAGGGGGCAGTGTGAGGGGCAACTTGTCGTCAGAGAGGCGGTAAGCTACATCGTCCTTATAGTAGATGGGGAAGGGCTCGCCCCAGTAGCGCTGGCGCGAGAAGATAGCATCACGCAAACGGTAGTTGATAAGCTTCTTACCCAAGCCACGGCGCTCCACCTCGTCGAACATAAAGTGGATGGCATCCTTGACATCCATACCGTTGATAAGCTCCGAGTTGATAACCTTGCCCTCCTTGGCATCGTACGACTCAACCTCGAGGTTGCCACCCTCGACAACGGGGATAATTTCGAGACCAAAGTGGTGAGCAAAGGCGTAGTCACGCGAGTCGTGTGCAGGAACTGCCATAATAGCGCCCGTACCATAGCCTGCCAATACATAGTCCGAAATGTAGATAGGAATCTGGCGACCAGTGAAGGGGTTGATAGCATAAGAGCCAGTCTTAACACCACTTACACGCTTGGTGTCGGCGATACGCTCACGCTCCGAACGGCGCTTTGTCTCGGCGATATATGCCTCGACAGCCTCCTTGTTCTCATCCGTGGTAAGCTCCGCAACCCACTCGTGCTCGGGGGCGATAACCATAAATGTTACACCATAAATGGTGTCGGGGCGTGTGGTGAAAATCTCCAACTTACGCTCCGAATCGGCGATATCGAAGAATACCTGAGCACCTACCGAGCGACCAATCCAGTTGCGCTGAATCTCCTTCAGCGACTCGCTCCACTCCAACTTCTCTAAGCCGTCGAGCATACGCTGTGCATACGCCGTGACGCGCAACAGCCACTGCTTCATTCGCTTCTGCTCTACGGGGTGACCACCACGCACCGACAAGCCCTCCTTAACCTCGTCGTTAGCCAACACCGTACCCAACGCAGGGCACCAATTTACCATAGTGTCGGCACGGAATGCAAGGCGGTAGTTCTGCAAGGTCTGCTCCTTAGCCTTCTCATCCATCGAGCGCCACTCCTCGGCAGTGAAGCTAAGGTGCGTAGTCTCGGCAGCATCGATACCCTCCGAGCCATTAGCCTCGAAGTGCTCAACAAGGGCTGTGATAGGCTCAGCCTTTTTCGTGAGGTTGTTGTACCAGTGGTCGAACATCTTGAGGAATGCCCACTGTGTCCAGTGGTAGTAGTCGGGCTCCGAGGTGCGTACCTCGCGCGACCAGTCGAAAGAGAAACCAATCTTATCGAGCTGTGAACGGTAGCGAGCGATATTCTCATCGGTGGTTACCGCAGGGTGCTGACCTGTCTGGATAGCGTACAGATCGGCAGGAAGGGCGAAGGCATCGTAACCCATAGGGTGCAAGACATTGAAGCCTC
>JAGBYO010000151.1 GCA_017628735.1 Alistipes sp.
ATAGCGATGCGGGCAGGGTGTCCCATTGCCTTCGCAAAGCGTGCCAACTGCTCTTGATGGAGTGTATAATCCTTGTTTGCCATTGTACTCGTCAATTTCTGTTCGCAAATATACGAACAATAATCCAAAGTTCCAAATCCCGAGTCAAGAAACGGCGAAAATTACTCGTCACTATTATCCGCTGTCGCCTCAACCTCGGCAATGAAACGCTTGACCGCATCGAGGTCATAGCCCGCAATGTATTGGAACATCTGACGCAAGAATGGGTTAGTACGAGGGATGAATTCGTGAGCTGTTGACGAGACTTGCTTTCGCTACGCTCGGCTTGCCTCACCGCTGCCGCGGGGGCGCTGTCAAATAATTAAAAGCAAGCCGCGATTCGGTAATTTACCGTTTATATATACTGCTTTATGCAAGCATAGCAGTATATATAAACGACAAATGCCACCTTACGGTGGCACTTGCTTTTAATTCTTTGAGCTGTTGACGAGGCTTGAACTCGTGACCTCTTCCTTACCAAGGAAGTGCTCTACCACTGAGCTACAACAGCAATAACCTTAAACCTTTACTCCTATGAAAGAGTGCACAAAAGTACTCCTTTTTTTTGAATCTGCAAATTTTTTGGAGCTAAAAGTCTAAAAAAATTTAAAAATTGCTCAATTTTCTCCGTTTGCCTATCGATACCTATATTTAATATTGCGCATAGGTTACTCCTGCAAGGCGCGCCAAAGCATATCCTTAAGCTGTGTGATATTCATATTTGCCACCGACGAGATAAATATCGACTCGATGCCCTCGGGTAGATGCGACTTCATCTCAGCCATCAGCTCGTCGTCGAGCATATCGCACTTGGTGATAGCGAGCAGACGGCGTTTGTCGAGCAACTCGGGGTTGTACTGCGTAAGCTCGCCGAGCAACACCTCATAGTCGGCAGCAATATCGTCGCTATCGGCGGGCACCATAAAGAGCAGAACAGAGTTACGCTCGATATGTCTTAGGAAGCGAGTACCGAGACCCTTGCCCTCGTGAGCGCCCTCAATAATACCGGGGATATCTGCCATAACGAACGAGTGGTCATCACGCACCGAGACGATGCCGAGATTGGGCTCCAAGGTAGTGAAGGCGTAGTTGGCAATCTTGGGCTTGGCAGCCGAGACCACCGACAACAGAGTGGACTTACCTGCATTGGGGAAGCCCACAAGACCTACATCGGCAAGCACCTTAAGCTCAAGGATAAAGGCGCCCTCCTTACCCTCCTCGCCAGGCTGTGCATAGCGCGGTGTCTGGTTGGTAGCGGTGCGGAAGTGCCAGTTGCCAAGACCGCCACGACCACCCTTGAGCAACACAAGTTGCTCGCCGTGCTCCGTAACCTCGCCGACAACCTCGGTATAGCTCTCGCCAGTCTCCTCGTCGGTGAAGACCTGCTTAGCAACCGTACCCAGAGGCACGGGGATGATGATATCCTTGGCATCGGCACCCGTAGAGCGTGCGCCGTGGCCATTCTCGCCATCCTCGGCAAACTGGTGGCGCTTATACTTAAGGTGGATAAGTGTCCAGTACTGGCTGTCGCCCTGCAAGATGATGCTACCGCCCTTGCCGCCATCGCCACCATCGGGGCCACCGAAGGCAACAAACTTCTCGCGACGGAAGTGGCACGAACCACCGCCACCGTGTCCCGAGCGTGCAAAAATCTTTACATAGTCTACAAAGTTACTACCTGCCATATAAGGTATGTTCTATAAATTAGTAAATAAGTTTTTATCTGTTGATAGATTCTATTTCGGTTGCTTTTGAATTTATTTCGGTTTCTTTCTAATTTTTCCTCAGTTACAATGCCCGCATTGCGCCCTCGGAAGAGATGAGAAAAAGCCTCGAAATACTCTTCAAAATCAACTCGACCTAATTTGTAGAACCTACCTGGGTATGTTCTATAAATTAG